>NZ_JBHILP010000012.1:0-73225 GCF_042193375.1 Bartonella sp. TT67HLJMS | reverse complement strand
GTTTTGCTATTCGTGAAGGTGGTCGTACTGTTGGTGCCGGTATCGTCTCTAAAATCATTGAATAAATAATGCTTGTTGAGTGCTTTCATTATTGAAGGCACTCTGTATAACAGGGAAATAAAGAGCATGAACAGTCAAAATATTCGCATTCGCTTAAAAGCGTTTGATCATAGAATTCTTGATACGTCGACGCGTGAGATTGTATCGACTGCTAAACGTACCGGTGCAAATGTCCGTGGTCCCATTCCGCTTCCGACGCGGATTGAGAAGTTTACGGTCAATCGTGGACCGCATATCGATAAGAAGAGTCGTGAGCAGTTTGAGATGCGAACACATAAGCGTCTTCTTGATATTGTTGATCCAACGCCGCAAACAGTGGATGCGCTTATGAAGCTCGATCTTTCTGCTGGTGTGGATGTAGAAATTAAGCTCTGAGGTTTGAGGACAGAAGGAACAGACCCGATGCGTTCAGGTGTAATAGCACAGAAGCTGGGCATGACCCGTATTTATAATGATGCTGGTGAGCATGTGCCGGTGACCGTACTTCGTTTGGAGAATTGTCAAGTCGTTGCTCAGCGTACAGTTGAAAAGAATGGTTATACTGCTGTTCAATTAGGTGTAGGCTTTGCTAAGGTTAAGAATACTTCACAAGCTCTTCGTGGACATTTTGCTAAGGCTTCTGTTGAGCCTAAAGCTAAAATAGCAGAGTTTCGTGTGAGTCCCGACAATCTTCTTGATGTTGGTACTGAGATTACGGTGGAACATTTTGTTCCAGGACAAAGAGTTGATGTGACTGGTACCAGTATTGGTAAGGGGTTTGCTGGTGTTATGAAACGGCATAACTTTGGTGGGCATCGTGCTTCCCATGGTAATTCGATCACACATCGTGCTCATGGTTCTACAGGGCAGTGTCAAGATCCTGGTAAAGTTTTTAAAGGTAAAAAAATGGCTGGCCATATGGGGCAAGTGCGTGTAACAACACAGAATATTGAAGTTATTTCCACGGATAGTGAACGTGGTTTAATTTTAGTGCGTGGTGCTGTTTCTGGTTCTAAAGGTTCTTGGATTTTGGTACGGGATGCTGTGAAGAAGCGTCTTCCTGATAATGCTCCAAAGCCTGCTGGTATTCGCCGTCTTGTGAAGGAGAAAACGGAAATGGTTACTCCGGTGACGGAAACCTCTGAAGTTGAGGGAGCCTAATAATGGATCTTGTAATTAAAACTCTTGATGGTAATGAAGCTGGCAAATTAAAGGTTTCTGAAGCTATTTTTGATCTTGTTCCACGTGAGGATATTTTGCAACGTGTTGTTCGTTGGCAGCTTGCACGTCGTCAGCAGGGGAGTCATCAATCCCAAGGTCGTTCTGATGTGTCGCGAACAGGGGCAAAAATGTTTAAGCAAAAAGGAACTGGGCGTGCTCGACATTCATCTGCCCGTGCGCCGCAGTTTAGAGGTGGGGGTAAGGCACATGGACCGGTGGTTCGTAGCCATGCGCATGATCTTCCTAAAAAGATTCGTGCTCTTGGGTTACGTCTTGCTTTATCTGCAAAATTAAAAGCAAAAGACTTAATTATTGTGGATGAGTTGACTGTTAAGGATGCGAAAACGAAAATGCTTGTTTCTCATTTTTCTAAGCTTGGATTTAATAACGCTCTCTTGATTGGTGGTAAAGAGGTTGATATTAACTTTTTTCGTGCAGTCTCTAATATCCCTAATATTGATATTTTGCCTATTCAGGGAATTAATGTTTATGATATTTTGCGTCGCAGCAAACTTGTTTTATCAAAGGCAGCTGTTGAGGCTCTTGAGGAGCGTTTTAAATGACAGATCTTCGCCATTATGATATAATTATTAGTCCAGTTATTAGTGAAAAGTCGACTATGATTTCTGAATATAATCAAGTTGCTTTTAATGTCGCGCCGAAAGCGACGAAGCCTGAGATTAAGGCTGCTATTGAAGCGCTTTTTAGCGTAAAAGTTAAGGCAGTTAACACGATAGTCCGCAAGGGTAAAGTGAAGCGTTTCAAAGGTATAGTTGGTCGGCAAAGTGATGTCAAAAAAGCGATCGTAACTCTGGCCAGTGGTCAGACTATCGACGTTTCGACAGGTCTTTAAAGAGGCTCGGAGATAGGAATAATGGCACTTAAGCAATTTAATCCAACGACACCTGGGCAGCGTCAGCTTGTTATTGTGGAACGTTCTTGTCTTTATAAGGGAAAACCTATAAAGATGCTGACTGAAGGTTTGTCTTCAAAGGGTGGACGTAATAATCGCGGTCGTGTTACTGCTCGTTTTCAGGGTGGTGGACATAAACGTAGTTATCGGTTTGTCGACTTTAAGCGTCTTAAACGTGATGTTTCAGCAAAGGTTGAGCGTTTAGAATATGATCCTAACCGTACTGCTTTTATTGCTTTAATTCGCTATGAGGATGGGCAATTGAGTTATATTCTTGCGCCACAGCGTCTTGCGGTTGGTGATTCTGTTATGGCTGGTTTAAATGTGGATGTTAAACCAGGTAATGCTATGCCTCTTGCTAATATGCCTGTAGGTACAATTATTCATAATGTTGAGATGAAGCCAGGAAAAGGGGGGCAGATTGCACGTTCAGCGGGTACTTATGCGCAGTTGGTTGGACGAGATCATGGTATGGCTATTCTTCGTTTAAATTCTGGTGAACAGCGTTTGGTTCCTAGTAGCTGTTTTGCAACTGTTGGTGCTGTTTCAAATCCTGATCATGGGAATATTAATGATGGTAAGGCAGGTCGGTCACGTTGGCGTGGTAAACGTCCACATGTTCGTGGTGTTGCTATGAACCCCGTTGATCATCCGCACGGTGGTGGTGAAGGTCGTACATCGGGGGGGCGCCATCCAGTATCTCCTTGGGGTAAGCCTACGAAAGGTAAGCGTACGCGCTCCAATAAAGCCACTGATAAATTTATTATGCGTACGCGTCATCAACGCAAGAAATGAGAAAGGTAGTCTGAAGTGGTTCGTTCAGTGTGGAAAGGTCCGTTTGTTGACGGCTATCTTCTTGGTAAAGCAGAGAAGGTACGTGCAAGTGGGCGCAATGAAGTTATAAAAATATGGAGTCGTCGCTCTACTATTTTACCGCAATTTGTTGGTTTAACTTTTGGTGTTTACAACGGTAATAAGCATATTCCTGTTTCTGTTTCTGAAGAGATGGTTGGACATAAGTTTGGTGAGTTCGCTCCTACCCGGACTTATTATGGTCATGGTGCCGATAAAAAAGCGAAGAGGAAGTAGGAATGGGAAAAGCTAAAGTTTCGCGCCAGCTTAGAGATAATGAAGCAAGAGCTGTCACGCGGACAATTCGTGTTAGTCCGCAGAAGCTTAATTTAGTTGCTGCAATGATTCGTGGTAAAAGAGTTAATGTAGCACTCGCTGATTTGATGTTTTCACGCAAGCGTATTGCTGCTACTGTGAAAAAAACGCTTGAATCAGCAATTGCAAATGCAGAGAATAACCACGATCTTGATATTGATTCGCTTATTGTGGCGGAAGCTTATGTTGGTAAGTCGATAGTGATGAAGCGCTTTCATGTTCGTGGTCGAGGGCGTGCTAGTAGAATTGAACGTCCATTTTCGCATCTTACTGTTATTGTTCGTGAAGTTACCGAAAAAGTGGAGGCCGCGTAATGGGTCAGAAGATCAATCCAATAGGACTTCGTCTTGGTGTTAATCGGACTTGGGATTCTCGTTGGTATGCTGATAGTGGTGAATATGGGCGCCTTCTTCATGAAGATTTGAAAATTCGTTCATATGTGCTGGAGGAGCTTAAACAGGCGGCTATTTCGAAGGTTGTTATTGAGCGTCCTCATAAGAAGTGTCGTATTACGATTCATTCTGCACGTCCTGGTTTGATTATTGGTAAAAAGGGTGCTGATATCGAAAAGCTTCGTCGTAAGCTCTCAGAAATGACGGATGCTGAAACTTCATTAAATATTGTGGAGATTCGTAAACCGGAGATTGATGCCACGATTATTGCGCAATCAATTGCTCAACAGTTAGAGCGTCGTGTTGCTTTTCGTCGTGCAATGAAGCGTGCTGTTCAGTCTGCTATGCGTCTTGGTGCGGAAGGTATTCGTATCAATTGTTCTGGCCGTCTTGGTGGTGCTGAAATTGCTCGTATGGAATGGTATCGTGAAGGTCGTGTTCCACTTCATACCTTGCGTTCTGATGTTGATTACGGTACAGCAGAAGCTAAGACTGCTTATGGTATTTGTGGTATTAAAGTTTGGGTCTTTAAGGGTGAGATTCTTGAGCATGATCCGATGGCTTCAGAACGTCGTGCTACGGAAGTTGATCAATCTGGTTCTTCATCGAATCGTCGCCGTGAAAATGCTTAGTTTTTGAGATTGAACTAAAATTTGGAGTAGAGAACAATGTTGCAGCCAAAGCGCACAAAGTTCCGTAAACAGTTCAAGGGCCGTATTCACGGTGTTGCGAAGGGTGGTACGGATTTGAATTTCGGTGCCTACGGTTTGAAGGCTGTTGAGCCGGAGCGGATTACTGCTCGTCAAATTGAAGCGGCGCGCCGTGCGATTACGCGTTATATGAAGCGTTCTGGTCGTGTGTGGATTCGCATTTTTCCAGATCTTCCGGTTACATCTAAACCGACTGAAGTTCGTATGGGTAAAGGTAAGGGAAGTGTCGATTATTGGGCTGCACGTGTTGCTCCTGGACGCATCATGTTTGAGCTTGATGGAGTTCCTGAGGATGTTGCACGTGAAGCACTAAGATTGGGTGCTGCAAAGTTGCCTATAAAAACGCGTTTCATCCAGCGTATTGCTGAATAATGAGGTTAAGCGATGAAAGCCACAGAATTACGGGCGCAAACGCTCGACCAAATGAAAGATGAATTGGCTAAGTTAAAGAAAGAGCAATTTAATTTGCGTTTTCAAAAAGCAACAGGTCAATTAGAAAAGACTGCGCGTGTTAGACAAGTTCGTCGTGATATTGCGCGTATTAAAACTTTTCTTCGTCAAAAGGTAAGTGAAAGTAAGGTTTAAGGAAATGAGAGATGCCTAAACGCGTTTTGCAGGGTGTTGTTATTAGCGACAAAAGTGATAAGACTGTTGTTGTCAAAGTTGAGCGCCGTTATTCTCATCCGCTTCTTAAGAAGACTGTTCGGCAGTCTAAAAATTATAAAGCGCATGACGAAAACAACCAATTCAAGATTGGGGATCAAGTTTCTATTCAAGAATCTAGACCAATTTCGAAAGATAAATGTTGGATTGTTGTAAAAGACAATGTAGCGTAATGAGTTAAGTTTATTGTTTTAGAATTTAACAGTGTTTTTATCATTGATAAATTTAAAGGCGATGACTTTATCGTTATTTGGCAGGCAAATCCGAGTGTATAAAAGGTACAATCGGATATATGTGTTAAGAGAAGGTGGCCAGTCATGATTCAGATGCAAACAAACCTCGACGTTGCTGATAATTCTGGTGCTCGTCGTGTCATGTGCATCAAGGTGTTAGGCGGTTCAAAGCGGAAATATGCTTCGGTCGGTGACATTATTGTTGTTTCGGTTAAGGATGCTATTCCTCGTGGCCGTGTTAAAAAAGGTGATGTTATGAAAGCTGTTGTGGTTCGTACTGCTAAGGATATTCGTCGCGCAGATGGTAGTGTCATTCGTTTTGATAGTAATGCTGCGGTTTTAGTGGATAATAAAAAAGAGCCGATCGGTACTCGTATCTTTGGACCTGTTCCCCGCGAATTGCGTGGTAGGAATCATATGAAGATCATCTCGCTCGCTCCTGAAGTTCTGTAAGGAGTAAATGTTATGCAGAAGATTCGAAAAGGTGATAAAGTTGTTGTTTTATCCGGTAAGGATAAAGGATGTAGTGGTGAAGTAATTAAGGTTAGTCCAAAAGAGAATAAGGCTTTTGTTCGTGGGATTAATATGATTAAACGTCATCAACGTCAAACGCAGAAGCAAGAAGCTGGAATTATTTCTAAAGAAGCTCCGATTCATCTGTCTAATTTGGCGATTGCTGATCCTAAAGATGGTAAGCCTACACGTGTAGGCTTTCGTATGAATGCAGATGGTAATAAAGTGCGTTTTGCCAAGCGTTCGGGAGAGTTGATTAATGGCTGAGGAAAGACAAATACCGCGTATGAAAGCGCATTATTTTGAAGTGATTCGTAAAGCGCTTCAAGAGAAATTTAATTACAGAAATGCGATGCAAATTCCGCGAATTGATAAAATTGTAATAAATATGGGGATAGGTGAAGCAACTGCTGATTCGAAGAAGCCTTCCCTTGCTGCTGAGGATTTAGGGCTAATAACAGGTCAGAAGGCTGTTGTTACACGTGCACGTAATTCTATTGCGACCTTTAAGGTTCGTGAAGGAATGCCTCTTGGGGCTAAAGTTACATTGCGTAAAGATCGTATGTTTGAGTTTTTAGATCGTCTTGTTACGATTGCTCTTCCACGGGTTCGTGACTTTCGTGGTTTGAATCCAAAGAGTTTTGATGGTCGTGGCAATTTTGCTATGGGTATTAAAGAACACATTGTGTTTCCAGAAATCAACTATGATAAAGTTGATCAAATTTGGGGCATGGATATTATTGTTTGTACGACAGCAAAAACGGATGATGAAGCTCGTGAGTTATTGCGTGCTTTTAATTTTCCTTTTCGTTCGTAACGGCAGACATAGTGAGGTGAAAGTATGGCCAAAGTAAGTGCCGTTGAAAAAAATAAGCGTCGTGAGGTGATGGTAAAGCGTTATGCTGCCCGTCGTGCACGTTTGAAAGCAATAGTTATGGATCAGAAGGTTTCTCTTGAAGAACGTTTTAAAGCTTCTGTTCAGTTGGCAGAGTTGCCACGTAATTCTTCGAAAGTTCGTATTCGTAATCGCTGTGAGGTTTCAGGTCGTCCGCGGGCTTATTATCGTAAATTAAAAATGTCGCGAATTGCGTTGCGTGAGCTTGGCTCTATTGGCCATATTCCTGGTATTGTAAAGTCTAGTTGGTAAGAGGAGATTATTTAATGTCTATGTCAGATCCTCTTGGTGATATGTTAACACGTATTCGTAATGCACTTGGTCGTAAAAAAGGTAAAGTAGTTACTCCAGCTTCGAAGCTTCGTGCGCACGTTCTTGATGTTCTTCAGTCGGAAGGTTATATTCGTGGATATAATCAAATTGATTTAGGTGATGGGAAAGCTGAAATTGAAATCGAATTGAAGTATTTTGAAGGGCTGGCTGCTATTCGTGAGATTTCACGTGTATCAAAGCCAGGTCGTCGTGTATATGTTTCTGCTAAGTCACTTCCACAGGTGGCAAATGGTCTTGGTATTTCGATTTTATCGACTCCTAAAGGCGTCATGGCAGATCATGAGGCGCGTGAACAGAATGTTGGTGGAGAACTCCTTTGTCGTGTTTTCTAAGTTATGTCAAGAAAACGGAAGAAAAAGTAGGTTAGAACAATGTCTCGTATTGGAAAGAAACCCATTTCAATTCCTTCTGGAGTTACTGCTACTGTTGAAGGTCAGCTGGTTAAGGCAAAAGGTCCAAAAGGTGAGCTGAGCTACGTCGTCAATGATGAAGTTTTAGTCAAGTTTGAGGAAAATATCATATCAGTTATGCCGCGGGATCAGTCAAAAGATGCGCGTTCTAAATGGGGTATGTCGCGCTCAATGATTGAGAACATTTTTTGTGGTGTGAAAGATGGTTTTGAAAAGAGGTTGGAGATTAATGGGGTTGGTTATCGTGCTGCTTTGCAGGGTAAGGATGTCCAACTATCTCTAGGCTTTTCCCATGATGTGGTTTATAAAGTTCCATCGGGTGTTACTGTAACTGTTCCTAAGCCGACAGAAATTGTTGTTTCTGGAATTGATAAACAGCAAGTTGGACAAGTTGCAGCGGAGATTCGTGAGTATCGTAGACCTGAGCCTTATAAAGGTAAAGGTGTTAAGCATGCAGATGAACGTATCTTCCGTAAAGAAGGTAAAAAGAAATAAGGATTTTGTATTATGGTTTCATCTAAGGACATTATCCAACGTCGTGCGAGGCGTGTTCGTCGTAGAATTAAAATGGTTTCTCATGATCGTCCTCGGCTTAGTGTTTATCGTTCAAATCAGAACATTTATGCTCAAGTTATCGATGATTTGCGGGGATGTACACTTGTTTCAGCCTCTACTCTTGAAAGTGATTTAAAAAAGTCGTTAAAGAGTGGTGCTGATAAAAAAGCAGCTTTTGCTGTTGGTAAGTTAATTGCTGAGCGTGCGAAGCAAGCGGGTGTTAATGAAGTGGTTTTTGATCGTGGAGCGTATGTGTATCATGGTCGAGTCAAGGCTTTAGCTGAAGCTGCTCGTGAAGGTGGTTTGAATTTCTAAAATTTCTTATTTGTGAGTGAGTAAGGAGAGTTTAGAGTATTTCGTTTAAGTTCTTCCAGTTTGATGAGGGACTTTGTTATCGTGCTTCCGGAAAAGAAAAAGGAATGAGGAATGGCACAAAAAGAACGTGGTGAGAGAGAAGAACGCGATAATGAGTTTGTCGATAGGCTAGTTCATATCAATCGTGTTGCTAAAGTTGTAAAGGGTGGTCGGCGTTTTGGTTTTGCTGCTCTTGTTGTCGTTGGAGATCAAAAAGGACGTGTAGGTTTTGGACATGGTAAAGCCCGTGAAGTTCCAGAAGCCGTTCGTAAAGCAACGGAATCTGCAAAACGTGGGATGATTTATGTTCCGCTTCGGTCTGGACGTACATTGCACCATGATCTTGAAGGGCGTCATGGAGCTGGGCGTGTTTTGCTACGTTCGGCTTCTGCTGGTACTGGTATTATTGCTGGGGGACCGATGCGTGCTATTTTTGAAGCTCTTGGTATGCAGGATGTCGTTGCAAAATCATTGGGATCGTCTAATCCTTATAACATGGTTCGTGCAACATTTGATGCATTGAAACATCAAATGCATCCTAGAGATATTGCTGCTCAGCGTGGTATAAAATATTCGACTTTGCAGGCGCGTCGTCGCCATTTAGTTGACCTAGAAGGATAGTTTCTGAGATTATCAGAAAAGGAATTAGAAAATGGTTCAGAAAAAATCTCAGAGTGGTAAAACTATCACGGTTGAGCAAATTGGAAGCCCTATTCGAAACTCACAGATTCAGCGTGCAACCTTAAAGGGGCTTGGACTAAATAAAATGCGTCGTCGGCGCGTTTTAGATGATACACTTTGTGTGCGGGGTATGATTGCTCAGGTTCGGCATCTTGTTCGCGTTATAGATGAAGGTTAAGGGTTGCGGGAGTATTAGATATGAAACTCAATGAACTGCGTGATTGTGAAGGCGCAACAAAAAATCGTAAGCGTGTTGGGCGTGGTATTGGATCCGGTACGGGTAAGACTGGTGGTCGTGGTGTAAAAGGGCAAAAGTCGCGTTCTGGTGTTTCCCTTAATGGTTTTGAAGGTGGGCAAATGCCTATCTATCGTCGTTTGCCAAAACGTGGATTTAGAAATTTCTTTGCCAAAACCTACAATGAAGTTTCACTAGGACGTATTCAGTTGGCAGTTGATGCAGGTAAGTTGAATATTGAAAAGCCTGTTGATATGATTGCTTTGAAAGAAGCTGGTATTATTCGTCGTGAAAAAGATGGGGTTCGTCTGCTTTCTGATGGTGATTTGAAGGCTAAGATTACCTTTCATGTTTCTGGTGCTTCACAAGCTGCTCGTGTTAAGGTTGAAAAAGTGGGTGGTCAGGTTATTTTTCCTGATATTGCTCAATAATTTTTTATATGAGTAGAGACCTAAAGAAGAGTTACATCTGTTCTGTGGGATCTTTTGTGGAAAATTTTTTAAGTTCTGCATTTATTTGTGTATGCATATATGAATTTTAGGGTTATACTTCTGTGATTTAAAGAACTGGAGTGTGAAGTGGAGACGTTTTATGGCATCAGCAGCAGAGCAATTTGCTTCCAATATAAACTTCGGTACCTTTTCTCGTGCAACTGAATTAAAGAAACGCATCTGGTTTACTCTGGCAGCGCTTCTTGTATATCGCTTTGGCACTTACATCTCTCTTCCAGGTATTAATATCGATGCTTTGCGGCAAACATTCGAACATCACGCGTCGGGTGTATTAGGACTCTTTAATATGTTTGCTGGGGGTGCCGTTGGGCGTATGGCTATTTTTGCGCTGGGTATCATGCCTTATATATCGGCATCTATTATTGTGCAATTGTTAACATCTATTATTCCTTCTTTGGAAACTCTTAAAAAAGAAGGAGAATTAGGTCGTAAGATTATCAATCAATATACGCGTTATGTAACAGTAGTATTGGCAATTCTACAAGCTTTTGGTATTGCGGTTGCGCTTGAAAGCGGTATAGGGACGGGGCTTCAAATTGTTTTAGAACCAGGTCTTATGTTTCGTATTTCTTCTGTTATTACTCTTGTTGGCGGAACGATGTTTCTCATGTGGCTTGGCGAGCAAATTACGTCACGTGGTGTTGGTAATGGGGTTTCTCTTATCATTTTTACAGGGATTGTAGCCAACTTCCCTTCTACTTTTGCTCAGCTTTTGACAGCTCATAGTCAGGCTGATTTATCAACTTTTCTTTTAATAGGAATCGTTCTTATTGCTGTTTTGGTTATTGGGCTTATTGTTTTTATAGAGCGTGCGCAACGGCGAATTCTTATCCAGTATCCAAAACGTCAGGTCGGGAATCAAATGTTTCAAGGAGATATGTCGCATCTTCCTTTAAAGTTGAATACTGCTGGTGTTATTCCACCTATTTTTGCTTCATCTTTATTATTATTACCTGCCACTATTAATAATTTTTCTGATAAAATGCCACAATGGGTTCAGGCGATTTCTTATGCTCTTGGTCATGGACAGCCACTTTATATGATTGTTTATGCATTTTTAATGGCGTTTTTTTGCTTTTTTTATACAGCTATTGTGTTTAATCCAAGTGATACTGCAGATCAGTTGAAAAAACATTCTGGTTTTATTCCAGGGATTCGTCCAGGTGAGCGTACAGCCGAATATATTGATTACGTTTTGACGCGTATTACTGTTGTGGGCGCTGTTTATATTATCTTGGTTTGTTTGTTACCTGAGTTTATGATATCTGCATTGCAGGTTCCTTTTTATCTTGGGGGAACATCCTTGTTGATTGTTGTTACTGTTACGCTTGATACGGTTGCTCAAATTCAGGGGTATCTTGTTGCCCACCAATATGAAGGGTTGATAAAAAAATCAAAACTTCGTGGAGGTAGAAGGAATCGATGAGAGTTATTCTTTTAGGTCCTCCTGGAGCGGGAAAAGGTACGCAAGCAAAAATGTTGACTGAGGAATATAACATTCCTCATTTGTCAACAGGGGATATGTTGCGTGAGGTGATTGCCAAAGAAACAGAGATTGGCAAAAAAGCTGAAGCTATTATAAGTTCTGGTGCTTTGGTTCCTGATAATATTGTTAACCAAATCGTATCAGATCGGATTGATGAAACTGATTGTGTAAACGGTTTTGTTTTGGATGGATATCCTCGAACTGTGGGGCAGGCAGAAGCGTTACAACAGATTTTGCAGTCAAAAAATATGCGGCTTGATGCTGTTATTGAGTTGTGTGTTGATGAAGACGTGTTGATTGAACGTATGAAGAAGCGCGTTGAGGAAACAATAGCGGCTGGTGGACAGGTTCGTTTAGATGACAATCCTGTTGCTTTTGCAAAAAGATTAGTAGAATATCGTGAAAAAACCGCTCCCTTATCAAAATTTTATTCAGAGAGGGGAATGTTGAAGGTTATTGATGGAATGATTGGTATTACTGAAGTGACACGCATGATTAGAGGTTTTCTTTCATAAGATTTTTTTTAGAAATAAATGAAAAGAGTTGACTTTTGAGATGAAATCTATCACAAACGAATTTAATTTATTTTAGTGAAATAATAGGATTCGGAAGAATTTTTTTCTGAGTCTATTTTTTTCTGTAAGGTATATCAGGTATTTTATAACAATTTGTCAAAATAACTAAGGAGAGTAGGCGTGGCTCGTATTGCTGGCGTCAATATCCCGACAAATAAGCGTGTAATTATTGCGCTTCAATATATCCACGGGATTGGACCAAAATTTGCTCAAGAAATTATTGAAAGAGTTGGCATTCCCTTGGGGCGTCGTGTGCATGAGCTTTCAGATGCTGAGGTGCTGCAGATTCGTGAGGCGATAGATCAAGGCTATCAAGTTGAAGGTGATCTTCGTCGTGAGGTTGCTATGAATGTTAAGCGTTTGATGGACCTTGGTTGTTATCGAGGATTGCGTCATCGCCGGTCTTTGCCTGTCCGAGGGCAGCGTACACATACAAATGCCCGTACGCGTAAAGGACCAGCTAAGGCAATTGCCGGTAAAAAGAAATAAGAGCCTTTTTGGAAGGTTTTTATATATTCTGTTTCTTGTTTGATTTTTTTGACAAGGAAAAGAAGGTGGAGCTGCTGATGTTACGGCAGTGATGAGATCGTTGAAAGGGAAATTATGGCCAAGGAAGCCACACGTGTTCGTCGTCGCGAACGTAAAAATATTTCATCGGGTGTTGTGCATATTAATTCAACATTTAATAACACAATGATTACTATTACTGATGCTCAGGGTAATGCAATTGCTTGGTCATCTGCGGGGGCCCAAGGGTTTAAAGGTGCGCGTAAATCGACACCTTTTGCTGCTCAAGTTGCTGCGGAGGATTGTGCAAGAAAAGCGCAAGAGCATGGTATGCGTTCTTTGGAAGTTGAAGTTTGTGGACCTGGATCAGGGCGTGAATCTGCTCTACGTGCATTGCAATCTGTTGGTTTTGTCATTACTTCTATTCGTGATGTAACACCAATTCCTCATAATGGATGTCGTCCGCGGAAAAGGCGGCGTGTTTAATTGGGTGTTGTTTTTTGTTGTCGGAGATTTCTCTGATGTTCACATTGGTCGTTACGATTGAATGGTAACGGAACTAAAGAACGGGAATAAAAATATGATCCAGAAAAACTGGCAAGAACTTATTAAACCCAATAAGGTTGAATCATGTGCGCATGATAATCCAAATGTTATAAGTGTGATCGCTGAACCTCTTGAGCGGGGTTTTGGCTTAACGTTAGGAAATGCACTTCGTCGCGTGTTGTTATCTTCGCTTCGTGGTGCTGCTATTACTGCTGTGCAGATTGACGGTGTTTTACATGAATTTTCATCGATTCCAGGTGTGCGTGAGGATGTTACGGATATTATTCTGAATATAAAAGAAATTGCGCTTCGTATGGAAGAAGAAGGTCCTAAACGTGTCGTTGTTTATAAAGAGGGGCCTGGTGTCGTGAAAGCGGGAGATATCAGTACCGTTGGGGATATGGAAATTCTAAATCCAGATCATGTTATTTGTACTCTTGATGAAGATGCTGAAATTCGTATGGAATTTATTGTCAACACAGGGAAGGGCTATGTTCCATCTGATCGTAATTGTGTTGATGATGCACGTATAGGGCTTATTCCAATTGATAGTCTTTATTCACCAATTCGTAAAGTGTCTTATAAAGTGGAAAATACGCGTGAAGGTCAAGTTTTGGATTATGATAAATTGACCTTAACGATTGAAACGAATGGTGCTGTTAATGGAGAGGATGCTGTTGCTTTTGCAGCACGCATTCTTCAGGATCAATTATCATTATTTATTAACTTTGAAGAGCCACAGAAGGAGCCTGTTGAAGAGGCTGATTCTGAGCTTTCTTTTAATCCTGCTCTTCTCAAAAAAGTGGATGAATTAGAACTTTCAGTTCGTTCGGCAAATTGTCTTAAGAATGATAATATTGTCTATATTGGTGATCTTATTCAAAAAACAGAATCTGAAATGCTTCGGACACCGAATTTTGGTCGCAAATCGTTGAATGAGATTAAAGAAGTTTTGGCATGTATGGGGTTACATCTTGGGATGGAAATTCCTGCGTGGCCACCTGAAAACATTGATGATCTTGCAAAACGTTATGAAGATCAATATTAAAATTAGAATTTAAGGAGAGGGCTTATGCGCCACAGTAAGTCAGGACGCAAGTTGAATCGTACTGCCAGTCACCGTAAAGCGATGTTTGCAAATATGGCAACTTCGTTGATCGAGCATGAGCAGATTGTGACGACGCTTCCAAAGGCTAAAGAAATTCGTCCTATTGTTGAAAAACTCGTTACTCTTGGTAAGCGTGGTGGTTTGCATGCGCGTCGGCAAGCAATTGCAGCACTTCGTGATGCAGGAAAGGTTGCAAAATTATTTGATACGCTTGCGCCACGTTATGCATCACGCAACGGTGGATATTTGCGTATTATGAAAGCGGGGTTTCGTACCGGTGATAATGCGCCCATGGCTGTTATAGAATTTGTTGATCGTGATGTTGAAGCGAAGGGTGCTGGGGATCGTGCTCGCATGGAGGCTTCTGAGAATGAAAAGAGGACATCTTCGTAAAGTTTTTTACTCTATTGGATTTTTAAAGGCCGCCTTGTCTTAGGCGGTTTTTTTGTGAGCATTTTTAAGTTTGTTTTAGTTGAGAAATAGCTGCAGAGAGAAAATTATAGGGACATTGAATTATCTTATTTTTATAATATTTATTGTTCAAATAGGTTGTTTTTATTCTCTATTATGAAATATTAATAGAGATCCTTAATTTGCGGGGATGAGTTTTTTTATTCTATTAATCTTCAACAGAATATGCTGATTTTATAAGGAGTGGATTATGAGATATTCTTTTTGGGTGCGGATTTTTTTTGCAATTATGATGCAGATATCATTTGATCATGTATATGCTCATGTTCCTCAAACACAAACAGAAATCACTCTTTCATTTGCTCCTTTAGTTAAAAAGACAGTTCCATCTGTTGTAAATATTTATGCAGCTCGACAAATTAGAGCACGCTCACCTTTTGAAGGGGATCCATTTTTTGAGCAGTTTTTTGGTCGTTTTCAAAATAAATTTCCTGTTCGCAAGCAATCGTCATTAGGATCAGGGGTAATTGTTGATTCACGTGGTTTGATTGTTACAAATTACCACGTCATTAAAGATGCAAGCGAAATTAAAGTGGCTTTTTCTGATGGGCGGGAGTTTGAGAGTAAGATCGTGCTCAAAGATGAAGCAACTGATATTGCAATTCTTGAAGTTGAGGAAAAAGATGCTCAATTCCCTGTTCTTTCTTTGGGAAATTCTGATGCTGTTGAAGTTGGTGATCTTGTTCTTGCTATTGGTAATCCTTTTGGTGTTGGTCAAACAGTTACAAGTGGTATTGTTTCAGCGCAAGCGCGTACACGTGTTGGGATTTCTGATTTTGACTTTTTTATTCAAACAGACGCTGCCATTAATCCAGGGAATTCTGGTGGCGCTTTAATTGATATGAAAGGTCAATTAATCGGAATTAATACGGCTATTTATTCGCGTTCTGGTGGTTCTGTAGGGATTGGTTTTGCTATTCCAGTTAATCTTGTAAAAGTGATGCTTGATACTGTTAAACGCGGTGGAAAATATTTTGTGCCGCCTTATATTGGGGCTTCTTTTCAAAATGTTACACCTGATATTGCTGGTGGTTTAGGTTTAGAACGTCCCTATGGTGCTCTGATTATTGAAGTTATCAAAGATAGTCCTGCTGAAAAAGCTGGATTGAAAGTAGGTGATGTTATTTTGAGTGTGCAAGGGGTACGCGTTGATAGTCCAGATAGTCTTGGGTATCGTTTGATGACAGCTGACGTTGAGCATAGTCTTGCTTTGGAATATTTACGAAATGGAAAAACTTTAAAAACACAAATAACAGTTTCATCGATATCAGAAACTGCATTTTTAAAATCTGAAAAAATCACGGGTGACAGTCCTCTTGCTGGTGCTGAAGTGTTAGATTTAACACCGCAAAATAGTCGACGTTTTCATCTTCCTATATCTGCAAAAGGGGTTGTGATTACCAACCTTGATGACATGAGCAATGCAGCTGGAATTTTTCAGTCAGGAGATATTCTACGTGTTGTAAATGGCCATAAAATTCAAACAGTTCATCAGTTGAAAAAGGTTCTTATGCAAGCTCGTTCGCGTACTTGGCAATTGGAATATGAACGTGATGGTATGTATATTCGCCAATTTATTCGTTGAGGTTTTTTTTGAAGAAAGATTTTTTTACTTCGTCGTTTGATTTTCAAGTTAATAAAAATCAGCCACTTGCAGAAAGAATGCGCCCTTGTTCTCTCAATGATGTTGTGGGACAAAAGCATTTGATTGGAGAGGATGGTTTGCTTTCACGTATGGTGGCAACTGGCTCAATTGGATCGATGATTTTTTGGGGACCTCCAGGGACTGGAAAAACAACCGTTGCACGTTTGTTAGCACTTGAAACAAGTTTCGCGTTTGAACAGGTTTCTGCTATTTTTACAGGAGTTTCTGAACTTAAAAAGATTTTTGAAGTTGCGCAGAGGCGTTTTATATCTGGAGATAAAACACTTCTCTTTGTTGATGAAATTCATCGGTTTAATCGTGCACAGCAGGATAGTTTTCTTTCTGTGATGGAAGAAGGTATTGTGGTACTTATAGGTGCAACAACCGAAAATCCTTCTTTTGAACTTAATGCTGCTCTTCTTTCGCGTGCACGTGTTTTAACATTTCTTTCACATGATCATGAAAGTTTGGACATGCTTTTGAGGCGTGCTGAAGAAGTGGAGGGAAAAACTCTTCCCTTGGATAATGATGCCAGAGACGTTTTGATAGAGATGTCTGATGGTGATGCGCGGGTAGCGTTAACATTGGCAGAGGAAGTTTGGTCTATTGCACCATTGGGAGAGATTCTTGATGTTATTGCTTTGCAAAAAGTTATTCAGCGTCGTGTGCCCATTTATGATAAAGGACGAGATGGGCATTATAATCTCATTTCAGCGTTGCATAAATCCGTTCGTGGATCTGATCCTGATGCTGCGCTTTATTATTTGGCACGTATGTTGGATGCTGGTGAAGATCCTCTCTATATTGGGCGAAGATTGGTTCGTATGGCTGTTGAAGATGTTGGTTTGGCGGATCCTCAAGCTCTGGTCATTTGTAATGCAGCAAAAGATGCCTATGATTATTTAGGATCACCAGAAGGAGAATTGGCTTTGGCGCAAGCATGTCTTTATGTTGCAACTGCGCCAAAGTCAAATGCAACATATCTCGCGTATAAAGCAGCACTGCGTTGTGCGCGCAAAAATGGCTCTTTATCACCTCCTAAGCATATTCTTAATGCTCCTACGAAATTTATGAAGGAGGAAGGGTTTGGAAATGGTTATTGTTATGACCATGATGAACCGGATGCTTTTTCAGGACAAGAATATTTTCCCGAAAAACTTGGGCGTCAGAGTTATTATAAGCCAGTTGAGCGTGGTTTTGAGCGTGAAATTGTGAAACGTCTTGAGTGGTGGAAACAATTGCGCAAAAAACGTAAAGATCAAAAATAAAATTTGAGTAGAAATACATGTTTTATTGATCTTGGATTTATTTTTTATCTCTTATGTTATTGTATGAGCAGTTTAGCTTATATTTTAAATATTTATTGCACTGCTCGTAGAGATTTTTTTTGATATCTTCAAAAGTGCATATTTTTTTATCCAATTTAAATGTGTTATTCAACTTTTAAGCTGCTTTATTTTTGTGGTTTTTATTAAATAATATAATTGATTTATAACGATAATTCACTGTTTTGTAAGTTGAATGAAAGTCCTAAATACTGTGAATTTTACTCATTCCAAGCCTGTTATTTGTTGAATCAATCAAATCATTCGCTTGCATGTTATAAGTAGAATTAGCGTGTGATAAAAACTGTAGAAGAAAGAACTAAAAATTCTTCTTATGAAGCGTTTCAAGTGCCGAGAGCTGTCGCAACATTGGGGGATGATAAATAGTGTGATGGTGCCGGTTTGCCCCTTCTTTAGTGTAAAGATGGTGGCATCCAAAGGGTTTTACAGTATACATGCATTCATGGGTGTTGTCACGAAGTGAGCTTGGGAGTGTTGAGAGATGTTTCTTAAATCATGCAATACAATGGCGTTTTGTTCTTTGATGCAATAGGGTATGAGGTTAATTGATAATGCGTTTTTGTGTGATCAATAGCAGGAGAACTCCTAGTCTCTTAAGTACTTAATCAAGGGATAAGCAGAAGGGCTGTAGAACATTGTGTTTAAATTTAAATTGTTTCTTTTCTAGAGAGATATAAATATGTTAACTATGTTCTCATGGGGATATTATTTTATTGGAGTTTATTTTGTGTCATAAGATAAGCAAAGCCAATTCTTTATTGTGATGGTCATGAATGTTATGGGCATAATGTGGAGATAGGAATGGAAATAGTCTGTGAAAATTTAAACTCAAGCCTTTAGTTAAATTAAAAGTACAGTGTACACTTAAGTTTTAGGTTATTATGAATCGGTCAAGGATATAATCGTGGATAAAACAAAAGCTCTCGATGCTGCTCTCTCACAAATTGAACGTTCTTTTGGTAAAGGCTCGATTATGCGTCTTGGGCAAAAAGAGCAGGTTGTTGAAATTGAAACAGTTCCAACAGGGTCGTTATCCTTGGATATTGCTTTGGGGATTGGTGGATTACCGAAGGGGCGTATTGTTGAGATTTATGGACCAGAAAGTTCTGGGAAAACAACATTGGCTTTACATGCTATTGCTGAAGCACAGAAAGGGGGTGGGATTTGTGCTTTTATTGATGCAGAGCATGCGCTTGATCCTATTTATGCGCGTAAGCTTGGTGTTGATTTAGAAAACTTGTTCATTTCTCAGCCAGATACCGGTGAACAGGCATTGGAAATTACAGAAACGTTGGTTCGTTCTGGTGCAGTTGATGTGCTTGTTGTGGATTCTGTCGCAGCTTTAACACCGCGAGCAGAGATTGACGGTGAAATGGGTGATGCTTTGCCCGGATTGCAAGCACGATTAATGAGTAAAGCGTTGCGAAAATTAACAGCAGCAATTTTTCGCTCTAACTGTATGGTTGTCTTTATTAATCAAATTCGCATGAAAATTGGTGTGATGTTTGGTTCTCCCGAAACGACAACGGGTGGAAACGCTTTAAAGTTTTATGCTTCTGTTCGTTTAGATATTCGTCGCATTGGATCCATTAAAGATAGGGATGCAATCGTTGGTAATCAGACGCGTGTTAAAGTGGTGAAGAATAAACTGGCACCTCCATTCAAACAGGTTGAGTTTGATATTATTTATGGTGAAGGTATTTCCAAAGTAGGTGAACTGATTGATTTGGGTGTCAAGGTTGGTATTGTGGAAAAATCTGGTGCATGGTTTTCTTATAATTCTCAGCGTTTAGGGCAGGGGCGTGAGAATGCAAAGCAGTTTTTACGTGAACATGCGGAAATAGCTACAGAGATTGAATCAGCTTTGCGCCAAAATGCTGGTTTGATTGCGATTGAATTGTTAGAAAATGCAGGGTCAGAAAATATAGAAAGTGATGAAACCATTTGATGGAGCGTTTTTTTCGTCTATAATTTTTTCTGTTTTTTTGTTTGAGTTTTTAAGTACACAGTCATTTTTTTCTCAATTTTTTAAAACAAATATTCCATTCTTTGATTAAATTGACTCCATGCTTGGCGAAGAGGATATTTAATGAGGGGGATTTTTCTTTTATGGTTTTGTGCTGTATTGAGCAGGTGTCAGTATGAATAGTGTTAATAATATTCGGTCAATATTTTTGGATTATTTTCATCGTAATGGGCATAAAGTTCTTTCTTCTAGTCCGCTTGTTCCGAGAAATGATCCTACACTTATGTTTACAAATGCAGGGATGGTGCAGTTTAAAAATGTTTTTACTGGACTTGAACAACCTCCTTATAAGCAGGCAACAACGGCACAAAAATGTGTTCGTGCGGGTGGAAAGCATAATGATCTTGATAATGTTGGTTATACGGCACGCCATCATACATTTTTTGAAATGCTGGGTAATTTTTCTTTCGGTGATTATTTCAAAGAAGAAGCCATTCTTTTATCATGGAATCTTTTAACGAAGGAATTTTGCCTACCAAAAGATAAATTGTTGGTGACAGTTTACCATAGTGATGATGTTGCTGCTGAACTGTGGCGTAGAATTTCAGGTCTTCCAGATGAAAAAATTGTCCGTATTGCGACGGCTGATAATTTTTGGTCGATGGGAGAAACAGGGCCTTGTGGTCCTTGTTCGGAGATTTTTTATGATCATGGCGATGAAATCTGGGGCGGTCCTCCTGGAAGTATGGAAGAAGATGGCGATCGCTTTATTGAGATTTGGAATCTTGTTTTTATGCAATATGAGCAGATTTCTCAGGAAGAACGTGTTGATTTGCCTCATCCTTCTATTGATACCGGTATGGGATTAGAGCGTATTGCTGCTGTTTTACAGGGCGTTCATGATAATTATGACATTGATCTTTTTCGTGCATTAATTGCTGCATCAGAAGAAATTACAGGGATTGAGGCAAAGGGTGATTTTATTGCTAGTCATCGTGTCATTGCTGATCATCTTCGTTCATCTGCATTTTTGATTGCTGATGGTGTGCTTCCTTCTAATGAAGGAAGAGGATATGTTTTACGTCGTATTATGCGTCGTGCTATGCGTCATGCGCATCTTCTTGGTGCTAAAGAGCCCTTATTGTGGCGACTTTTGCCTGCTTTAAACCGCGAAATGGGACAAGCCTATCCTGAATTGGTCCGTGCTGAATCTTTGATTTCAGAAACTTTAAGGTTAGAAGAAATACGTTTTCGTAAAACGCTTGAACGAGGACTTGGTTTGTTAAATGAAGCAAGTACCGATCTTAAAGAAGGAGATCATTTAAATGGTGAAGTTGCTTTCAAGCTTTATGATACCTATGGTTTTCCGCTTGATTTAACGCAGGATGTTTTGCGGCGTCGTGGAATATCTGTTGATGTTGATACCTTTGATAAAGCGATGGAACGTCAAAAAGAGGAAGCGCGTGCCAATTGGTCTGGTTCTGGGGAAGCTGTAACAGAAAAGATCTGGTTTTCTGTTCGTGATAAAGTGGGGGTTACAGAATTTTTGGGTTATGAAACAGAAACGGCTAAAGGCATTCTTACAGCTCTCGTGTGTGATGGTAAACTTGTTGATCATATTTCTTCAGGTCAGAAAGCTATGCTTGTTGTTAATCAGACACCTTTTTATGGTGAATCTGGTGGACAAATTGGTGATAGTGGTATCATTTCTGGTGAAAATTTTATTTTTGAGGTGCATGATACCCAAAGAAAGGGTGATGGTGTTTTCATCCATATTGGGGAGGTGAAATCTGGTCAGGCATCGAGGTCTGATTGTGTAGAATTAACCGTTGATGTTGTCCGTCGTAAAAAAATTCGTGGAAATCATTCTGCTACTCATTTGTTACATGAAGCTTTACGACAAGTTTTGGGATCTCATGTTACACAAAAAGGCTCTCTTGTATCGCCAGATCGGTTGCGTTTTGATTTTTCTCATCCAAAATCCGTTTCACCAGAAGAACTGAAAAAAATAGAAGATTTAGCAAATGAGATTATTTTGCAAAATAGTAGAGTGATAACGCGCCTCATGGCTGTAGATGATGCAATTTCTGAAGGTGCAATCGCATTATTTGGTGAGAAATATGGTGATGATGTTCGCGTTGTTTCTATGGGGGAGCCACTTGAACAGCGAAGATTAAAAAAGCATTGGTCAATAGAGCTTTGTGGAGGCACACATGTGGAGCGAACAGGTGATATTGGTTTGATTCATATTTTTTCTGAAAGTTCTGTTTCGGCTGGAGTGCGGCGTATTGAAGCTTTAACAGGCAAAGAAGCACGTCTTTATCTTAGCCGCCAAGATGAACGTATTCATGAAATTGCTGATCTTTTAAAAACTTCTTCTGCTGGCGTGGAAGAACGGGTGCGAATTTTGCTTGATGATCGTCGTAAACTTGAAAAAGAATTGAATGATGTACGCAAGAAAATGATGTTGAGTGGTGGAATAACAGAAAGGAGCCAAGGTGATATTACTATCATCAATGGGCTTTCTTTTACCGGACGCGTTGTTAAAAATATTTTACCACGGGATCTTAAGGCGCTCGTCGATTCTGAGAAAAAACAAATCGGATCTGGAGTGGTTGCTTTTATTAGTGTCTCAGAGGATGGAAAAGGGAGTGCTGTTGTCGGCGTTACGGATGATTTAACGGATAAGTTAAATGCTGTTGATCTCGTTCGTATTCTTTCAGGTATGCTTGGTGGTAAAGGTGGAGGTGGCCGTCCTGATATGGCGCAGGCTGGTGGTCCTGAGGGGAACAAAGCTGATGAGGCATTTGCGGCACTAAAAGATTTTTTGGAAAAAATTAAAGAATGAAATCATTCTGCATAGGTGTTTCTTACATTTTTATATTGGGTTGGCGTCTAAGTATCACGAATATCTATCTGGTGTGTTGCTGAAATCAAGATACAGCGTAATTGGGGGAAAATCCAATTGTAAAGACAAAAACAGTGTTTGTCTTTATTATCACTTTTTCATTTGGCTTTGTAGCTTCCAAGCGTTTCAGGATTCACCGTTTTAAGATAAGATAGATTATGCAGCACTTCATGCTTTGCTATGTATTCTTTTACTAAGAAGACTAGTTATTGTGTTGCTCCTATAGATTTTTTTGAAGAAACATCTCTTTTTATGAAAGGGATAATACAAGATTTATTGCATACGATTATCCTTATAAAGTTATAAGCTGTCATTATTTTATTAGCTTTCAAATAACTAAAATCCCTTTCCTTGAAAAGGCTTATAAAAGAGTTGTTGTATCTTAGAGATATTGTCTTGTTTTCATTTTGCTTGTTATGTACAAGCAAACAGTTTTTTTATTTATCATTAAAAGGTCTTGAAAAGAATATTCTCCTATCTTTATAAATCTTTATTTCAAGTTATAAAATAATAAATTATCAATATAAATCAAAGGAATGTTACACAAATCTAAAGATTTAGATTAATGTCTAATTTATTATGATGAGATTGTATTAACGTATTGATTTATAATGATAATTTATCGTTTCAAATTCTGTGTATGTTAAATTAATCAAAATCATTCATGGATGTCGTTGTGAAATGGGCTTAGGAGCATTGAGAAATGTTTCTAAAAAAGCCATATGAATGTGCAAAACAATGACATTCTGTTCTTTATGAGAGGACTATAAAGAACGTGATAAACAAAAAGCAATACATAATATTCATTATTAAAAAGCTATTGCTTCAGTTCGTTTTGAAATTCGTAAAGCTGAGTTAAAAGAAGACGGTAAAACTGGAAGTTATTTTTACCTTTACATCTTTATATTTTCCCTAAATGAGAGTGTATACTCGTTAATACGCACAGATATAGGGCAATATTTTTGTCCCAATCTAGTAAAATTGTAATAGCAGAGAAAATACTAAATTGTTTTAATATCTGTCTTAAATACCTGAAATGGATTGTGGCATTTTTAGAAATCTTTTTACTTGTATTATACAAGTGCTCTTGTTGTATTGAGGAGGATTTTTTTGCATAAGATTTATGAAGAGTATCATTTTTATGATGCTATGGCTTCGTGTAAGGGGATAACATTTTCTCCTTCTCTTTCTGGTGGTTTGATTGTTAAACCACTTGCCTTTAAAAATTTAGAGAAACGCCCTCCTTTATCGATCAATTCTTGAAAGTTTCCTTTTTCCATTAAGTAACCATGTTCCAGAAAGAGTATCACATCAGCATTGCGTACTGTTGAGAGGCGATGTGCTATAATAAAAGTAGTGCGGTTATGGCGTATGGAATCGAGAGCATCTTTGACACGTGCTTCTGTTTCAACATCAAGAGCGCTTGTTGCTTCATCTAGAATGAGAATAGGGGCATTTTTTAAAACAGCGCGTGCAATTGCTAGTCGCTGTTTTTCTCCACCTGATAATTGAGATCCTCGTTCGCCCACTATTGTGTTATAACAATCAGCTTTTTTTAGAATAAAATCGTGAGCTTCTGCTATTTTTGCTGCTTCATAAAGTTCTTCATTTGTTGCGCTCGTTTTTCCTATTGAAATATTGTCATGAATAGTACGGTTGAAAAGACCCGAGTCTTGAAATACTGTTGCTAGAGATTTGCGTAAAGATTCGCGATTGATCGAGCATATATTTATTCCATCAATGGAGATATGCCCAAAGGCAGGGTCGTATACGCGCTGTAACAGATTGATCAATGTTGTCTTCCCAGCCCCTGTTGGTCCTACAATCGCAACAGTTTGTCCTGCTTTAACCTCAAAGGAAACATCAAAAACACCTTGAGAAGAATTTGGGAACTTATAGGTCACGTGATGGAATTGTATGGCGCCTTTAACATTTTGGAGGGAAGGAAGATTTTGCGGTTCGTTGATATGAAAGGTTGAGTCTTCCATTTCAAAAAATTCTTGCAGTTTTGCTTGTGAGGATATTGCACAATTAATAAAATTACTCATTTGGTCTAGACGGCTAATCATGAGTTGTGCAAATCCAACAAAAGCAACAACGTCACCTACTCGTAATTGACCTTTTGCAACAAAAAAAGCTCCAAGGAGAAGAACACAAACGATTGAAATTGTTGAAGCCATTCGATTTAAGCCACTGGCCAGCGCCCACCAATTGAGAACAGGATTTTGTGCTTTAAGCAGAGCATTTGTATGTTGATGCAGTATAGAAGTTTCTTCTTCTATTCGGTTATAACTTTGTACAATGGAAACATTAGAGATTGAATCACTGACATGTTTAAAAAGGTTGTGGTGGTAGCATTCTACAGCGGCTTGTCCGTCTTTTGTTTTTCGCATCACTAAACGTGCAATTAATACGTAGATGATGGCAAGCACAACCAAGACTATTGAAAGACGCCAATTCATATTAAACGCTATGGGGATGAGAACCAATAAGGCGACAAGTGTTGAGAGGTGTTGGCGCATAAAATCAAGCCATATGGTTGACATGGAATCTATTGCGCGCAAAAGTGTATGGAGTGCGTTGGAAGTCCCACGTTGTTGATGCCAAATTAAAGGCATGGCAATAATACGTTCGAAAGATTCCGTTAAAACCGTTAAGCGGCGTCTATGGGCTAAGCGGTCAGCACCGCGAGCAACAAGGACATAAGCAATAATATGTGAAAGTCCAAAACAAACCCAAAGGGTAAGAGTAGGAATGATAGCTGATTTTTCTGAAATAGAATCAATAACACGTCCGAATAAAATAGGTTCTGCAATGGTGATAATAGCTAACATAACATTAGCGGTACAGATTAAAAGGGATGCATTTTTTTCTCTATTTAGGTAAGTGAGAACACGTGCATAGGTTTTGAATAAGGACACGGTTAATTATCTCCATTCGCTATTAAGCGTAAAGGCTGTTGATTTTTATAACGCTTAGTTTTTAGCTAATAGAATTTGACCGTTAAGAAAAGGCAATTTTGGATACTAACTGTAATATGGTGTGATAAAGCCAACTAAAATATGAATTTTTGTGTTTATAAAGGCGCAAAATAGATCAATAAAATTATCAGGTAAAAAATTTTGGGCAGAGAAAATTATCAGGTAAGGGAATTTTCATGGCAGGCGTAGAAATAAAAAAAGTTGAGGCAGATGAAAATGGAATGCGCTTAGATCGCTGGTTTAAGGTGCATTATCCAGGACTTGGTTTTGGAGCTTTGCAGAAATTGTTGCGTTCTGGTCAGATACGGCTTGATGGTGGACGTGTTAAAGCCGATACGCGTCTTTGTATGGGGCAAGCTGTTCGTATTCCACCTCTCCCTATTAATGACAAGGGAAATCTTTCAATAACGGATAAAACACTTCGTGGGCAGGATGATGAAACCGTTTTGAAAAAAATGCTGCTTTATGAAGATCCAAAGGTATTTGTTTTTAACAAACCAGCTGGGTTGGCTGTACAAGGAGGTTCTGGTTTAACACGTCATATGGATAGTATGCTTGAGGTATGGCGCAATAAAAAAGGTGAAAAGCCGCGTTTGGTTCATCGTCTTGATCGTGAGACGTCGGGTGTCCTTATTGTTGCGCGATCAAGGGGAGCGGCTCAGTCCTTAACAGCTGCTTTTAGAGCGCGAGAAACAAAAAAGACTTATTGGGCGTTGGTTCGGGGCGTGCCTAAAAAAAAGCAGGACAAAATTTCAACGTGGATGGTTAAGGAAATGACTGCACAAGGTGATAAAATGCGTGTTTGTGAACATGGGGAGCCAGATGCACATCATGCGGTTTCCTACTATCGCGTTTTAGATACGCGAGGGCGGGCTCTTTCGTGGCTTGAAATGGAACCCTATACAGGGAGAACACATCAGCTTCGTGTGCATGCTGCCTATATGGATCATCCGATCATTGGCGATACAAAATATTTTTTTTCTGATAGTAATTGGACATTACCAGGAGGAATTCAAAACCGTCTTCATCTTCATGCACGTCGTATTCGTATTCCTCATCCTTCAGGAGGAATATTGGATATTGTTGCACCTTTACCACCTCATATGGTCCAAAGTTTTAATCTTTTGTCTTTTAATGAGAGTGATGCTGAAACAGAGTAAAGAAATTTCATTTGTTCTTTTTGATTGATACAAATTTTGTCTATAAATTTGATAAGATGAATAGGGCATTATTTGAAGAACGTTTTTGATAAGTCAATCGCTATGAGAAAATTGTGTTTTTGAGTGATGAAATTTTCGAATATCATAAGTTTTCTTTCTATAGCTCTTTGTCCATATAGATTGTATTGTTATTTTTGGATATGGTATGTTATTAATAATCTGAGTTGATGAAGCTGCTCCTTTGAATTATCTATAGAGATCATATATTGGGGAGGTTTGTCTGTTGAGGGAGATGAGTTAGATAAAGTCTGAAGGATATTTACTAAAATAGTGAAGGAAAAATTAATTTTTTCATGGGAGATAATTGAGGCATTTTATAGTAATGCTTAGGAAAAGCATCTTCTCAGAGAATTCCTGTGGTCAAGGAAGTTTGTTTTGTTATCAATGTGGTTTGATATGCTTATAGTATAGATTTATGCTTTGTATCTTTTCTTATACAATGAAGGCTTATTAGCAAAGTTCTCCTTTCAATGAGCAATTATTTTTCTACTTACTTAGTTTATCCAAAAGATTATCTTTCATAAAAGAAGAAATAAGTTTTTAGTATCTTAATGCTTCATTGAAGTGAACTCATCACATTGAAAAAATATCTAGACAAAAAATTGGAGATAAAACGTCAGGTGCGTTTTATTGCTCTAAGGAGGGCTTGAACACTTTTGTTTTGTCTAGTGAACAAAAACAGATATTTATTATGGGAACATTCAAAGGGGGGGATAAGTTGAAATTAGGAGTAATGGATGGGATCATTATTGATTGACGTTAATAACGTCTCAAAAATATATCGCAACATTGACAGAGGAATTGGTTTTAAAAACAAGGTTTTTTCTCTCTTCAAGCCGGCTTATACAAATCATCATGTGTTAAAAGATATGAGTTTCACCCTCTTTTCAGGGCAATCGTTAGCGATTCTTGGCCCTAACGGAGCGGGTAAATCGACACTGATTAAAATACTTTCCGGTATACAATATGCTGATGATGGATGTGTTAAAGTCCTTGGTGTTGATCCTTATAAAGCGAAGAAAGATCTATTCAAGTCTTTGGGTGTGGTCTTTGGTCATAAGAATTGTTTATGGTGGGATTTGCCCTTACGCTACAGTCTGGATATGGTTCAACCATTATATGGTCTTGAACGCGCTTCTTTTACCCGTGATCTTAAAGAGATTACAGAGTTGCTGGGTCTTGAGCATATTATGGATAAGCCAGTGCGGATGCTTAGTCTGGGTGAGAGAGTGAAAAGTGAATTGGCATTTAATCTCTCCTTTAGACCTAAATTACTGTTTCTCGACGAGCCAAGTATTGGTCTTGATATTACATCTAAGCATGAAATCAGGGAGCTTCTTAAAAAACTGAAAAGGGAGCGCGGCACAGGGTATATCATCACAAGTCATGATATGGGAGATATTGATGGATACGTCGATGATATTATTCTCTTGCATAAGGGAAAGAAACAGTTTCATGGCAATCTTCATGCGCTTAAAAATGTCATTCCTTCTTTGGTGAGAATGACACTTTTTTGTGAACACGTAGCTACACCTTCAACTGTTGTAGAAAAAATTGATGAGATTGCGTTGAAATCATCTACTTCTTTAAAGGATAAGCACTTTAACGCTGAAGAATGCTCGCTGGAGGTTTCGCTGCCCCGTGAGGATTTTGCGCGTTTTGTACGCGAAATTACAACCGAACTGAACTGTACGTTCTCTGTATCCACTCCCTCGCTTGAAGAGATGCTCCGTGTTAAATTTAAAGAATTTATCTAACCACTGCTTTGGTATGTTTCTTTTTGCCAAGAATGGATTACTCACTGTTCTAAGTGATAGAGTAATGTTTTTTACCGACATTATCATTGGAACACTTTCGCCATTTGTTATTCAACTTCTATTATGGAATGCACTTTTCTCTGATATGGGCAACACCATAAATGGCTTTAGCTTTCATGATATGATGTATTATTATGCTTTTGCTTTAGTCCTAGGACGCTTAAATAATGGTTATAATGTGATTAAGTTTTTCTCTCATCATGTTAAAGAAGGTCAATTAGAAGTATATCTTACAAAGCCCTTCAGTTATATGACACAAATGCTTTTTACTTTTTTAGGGGAGAGTGTATTATATAGCATCCCGTTATTGGCTCTTTTTGTTGTTAAGCTTGTTTCATCCTATGAAAATATTCTAGGATTGGTCATCGCTTTTCTATTCTTTTTTCTCATTGTTATTCTATCACAATTGCTTTGTTTTTTAATCTCTTTTGGAATTGCCTTATTAAGCTTTTGGGTGATTGAGTACAATATATTACTCTCTTTCAGTATTCTCAGTTCAGCGCTTCTTGGGGGTGTTCTTTTACCACCATCTTTTTGGCCGGTGTGGCTTATTCCGCTTATGCAATTTAATCCTTATCGTTTCATGATATCAGCTCCTGCCGAGTTTTTCGCGACGCAAAATTTAGCGTTGTTTCAGCAGTTTATTTTCGGAAGTTTTACTTATATTTTGTGTCTTTTATTCTTAATTTATATTGCTTGGAATAAAGGAATGAAAGCATATAATGGAGCGGGTGGTTGAGATGAAAATAATCCTTCATTTTATCAGTCTGAATATCCGCCGACAGATTGTTTATGGTAAGAATTTGGCTGGGGAGTTTATTCTTTCTCTATGCTATTATTTTATTCAATTCATATTTATTGATAGAATATCTTCTTTTTCAGGAAAGATCGGTAACTATAGCACAGATGAAATTCATTTTATCTTTGTTGTATTTGTTTTACTTGGAATATTTTTGAATATTTTTACTAATTCTATTGAAACATTTTTTGAAAAAGTAGCGGATGGTAAAATCGAGCCATACTTTATAAAGCCTGTTTCAATCTGGTTGTTGATGTTGTTTGGTTGGTGTAAACCACTTAATCTGATCAAGCTCTTTGTTCTTTATGTTAGTGCCTATTTATTTGTATCATTACCGAATATATCCGATTTTAAGCTCAGATGGATCTCTTTTATTGTTGCAATATTTTGTGTTTTTATCGTCAATATTTGTTTTTTCATGATGTTTAATTTTGTAACATTTATTATTAGCCGTAAGATGCCTGTCGAATATTTTCATGAAATGATTTACGAGCTGTCATTTGTACCAATAGGCATTTATCCTTTAAGCATCGTAAAATGGTTTTTGTTTATGCTTCCTATGGCTTTTTCTGCTTCTTTGCCCGTTTCACTGTTATTTGGTAAAAATGAATGGAATATTGGATATCTTCTGTTGAGTACTTTTCTTTTTATTGCCATGACTTTCATAAGTTATAAGAAAACAATTCGTAAATTTAATGGATTAGGGGGATGATATAAAAGTCAGAAAGTTATAATCGTGGAAGACAATGAACTTTATTAAAGAACTTTATTAAAATTATTCCGCGTTCTTGTAGAAACGAGAGGCTGTGAAATCGTCAAAATGTGTAATGTCCTTATGGCATTAGATTTGGCGTGTTCACCAAAAGTTATCTCTTATTGTATCTGATTTAGCTTTTTCAATCAAAGAGCTAAGCTGGAGTTTACGCTAATTTTTTTACTGGGACAGCTATTTCTTCTCAATTTATAATAATGCAAAATAATTTTATCAGAATATTTCAATAAATTATTTTTTTTGTTTTCTGTAAATTTTAAAAATATTTATCTTACTGTAATATACAAAAAATAAAAACAATATGTGTAACTAAAAAACAACACATTAATATTTTTATACTGTAATACCATAATAATATTTATGATAATAAAGCTAAAATTATAATAAAAACAATAAAATAATTCTAATTTAATACATTTTAGCATTAAATTGTATAATATAAAAACACAAATAAAATAATTGACAAACTTAAGATAAATATGTAACGGGTATATTGTAAATGTAATATAATATAAAAATAATAATTAAAATAAAATTATTAATTAAAGTTTTGTATTATATTTTTTATTAATAAGAAGATAAATATACTTTATCGATAGATGATGTAGTGTTTTCTATTTAGAGGGGGTGGTAAAGAAAAATTTATTTTATTAAACATTGTAATAGGTGGTTATGATGAAAATATTTAAGCATTGTATGGTATGTGTGGTTGCAGTCGCTATTTTCTTTTCACAGGTTTTAGGAGCCAATGCCGATTCTTTAAATGGTAGATTTCAAAATGCTGGTTTCATTTCTGTAATGACACAGGAAAATAGAGTTATTAAAGCTGTTGATATGATTATTAGCCAATTTGGAGGACAAGGGGCTGAGAAAAATGTCCAAAAAGTCGCGGGTTTAATGGGGATGGAGGCAGCGATTTTTGGTTTAATCGCATATCTTGTATATTTCTTTACTAGAAAGCCACCGAGTCCTAGCAGAACGACAGGTGGAAAAACATTCGATGCTCTTGCTCATAGTGCATGGGCTTTTAATTAAAAGATATTTTATTTGATGAACCTTGAATTATTCTGTTGTTGAATATTTTATTTAAATAAACCGTGATATTTAATCACGGTTTATTTATATTTTACTCTTAATAATATTGATAAGTTTATTCTTAAGATATTGTTTGGGGGATGGTAATCTATGGCACATTGAATTTAACTAATCAGCTATTTTAAAGACTACTTAAATTTTTTCCTCTTTAAAATACGTATTTGAGCTAAGTTTGTGGCTGATATTTTTTATGATGAAAATGCGAATGCATTAATTGAGATATCCATAAACTTTGCATATCAACTCAAAAAATATACGGTAACACAATCTGACGACTATTTGTGGATTTCATTTTTATGAAATGAAAAAGCATAGTGATGAGTATTATAAATGTTTGCGTAAAAAGCTTTTATTAGAAGCTTCTAGTCTCTTTGTGGTTTACAATTTTTTTTATCATTTTATTTTAAGCAAAGAGAATGTAGATTCATTTCTATTTTGTCTAAGAAGGGTGGAAGTTGTACTAATGTCAAAAAAAGTCATGATCGTGGAAGATAATGAGCTTAATATGAAGCTATTCCGTGATCTCGTAGAAGCGAGTGGCTATGAAACCATTGAAACGCGGAATGGTCTTATGGCATTAGATTTGGCGCGTTCATCAATGCCATCTCTTATCCTTGTGGATATCCAGTTGCCAGAGGTCTCTGGAATAGATGTTATTAAACAATTAAAAGAAGATGAAGAACTAAGATCGATTCCCGTTGTTGCCGTAACAGCCTTTGCTATGAAAGGGGATGAAGAACGAATTCGTGCAAGTGGATGTGAAGAATATATGTCAAAACCTATTTCTGTCCCGCATTTTATCACAATGGTAAAGCATTTCTTGGATTGAAGCTTGTTAAGTAATGATAGAAAAAGACATTGAAAAGCTTATGAGATAACTAAAGTTATATTACAGATATTTTGTATTCTAGCACGTGGATATGTCTATTAAAAAAATACAAGTTTTTAAAAATTGAAACTGAGCTTTTGAATTTTTTGATCTATTTTTTAGCTCTTGTCTAAGGAGAATCGGTTGTTTTGCATTCTTGTTTTCTTCTAACCGGTGTAAATTTTTCTCTACTAAAAATCTGTTTTAGCAGTTAAAAAAAGCCCCGTTTTTGTCCGAGGCTTTATGCATTGTACAAAAAATGAAATTAACGCTTTGAGAACTGGAAAGAACGACGTGCTTTTGCTTTACCGTATTTCTTACGTTCAACGACACGGCTATCACGAGTAAGAAAACCACCTTTTTTTAAGATTGAGCGAAGTTCTGGTTCGTAATAGGTTAAAGCTTTGGAAATGCCATGGCGCACTGCACCGGCTTGTCCGGAAAGCCCCCCACCAGCAACGGTTGCAATAATATCAAACTGGGTATCCCTGTTTGTTGCAACAATTGGTTGACGAAGAATCATTCTAAGAACAGGACGAGCAAAATATTTGTCAAATTCCTTATTGTTGATCGTGATTTTTCCAGAACCTGGTTTAATCCATACGCGTGCAACAGCGTCTTTACGCTTTCCTGTTGCATAAGCACGTCCTTGTGAATCAAGCTTTTGCACGTGGACAGGAACAACATTTTCATGTGTTTCTGTAATACTTGTTACTATGCTAAGCTCAGAAAGAGAATTAATTTCAGCCATAATCAAGCAATCCTTTTGTTTTTGCGGTTTAAAGCACCAACGTCAAGAGATTCAGGCTGTTGTGCTTCATGTGGATGTTGGCTTCCAGCGTAAACACGTAGATTCTTCAATTGACGGCGACCAAGGGGACCACGAGGAATCATGCGCTCTACCGCTTTTTCAATAACGCGTTCGGGAAAACGCCCCTCAAGAAGTTGACGTGCTGTACGTTGTTTGATTCCACCAATATAGCCGGTATGCCAATAATATTTTTTATCCGTATATTTTTTGCCAGTGAGAGCTATTTTATCTGCATTAATGACAATAACGTTGTCACCATCATCAACATGTGGAGTAAATGTAGCTTTATGTTTGCCACGTAAGCGGTTAGCAACAAATGTGGCAAGACGACCTAAAACAAGGTTTTCTGCGTCAATAATAACCCATTTTTTCACCACTTCAGTTGGCTTTTGTGAAAAAGTTGCCATAGAAGTATCCTTTATTAGAACCCTTTTAATATTAAGGGAATTTTTACTGTTTTGCGTTGAAAATTGTTACCATAGCGAAATATTTAACGCATACTACTTGCTCTGATATAATGTCTTTTGATTGACGTCAAGAGAAAATAAAAACTTTATAAAACAATATGTTATTAGAATGGTATTATAATACCTCATTAAAAGAAGTTTGTGGACAATTTAAACTTAAAATGAATGTTGCAAAAGACTATTTTATCTTTACCGCATGATTGTATTTTATCTTTCTTCATTATAAAATAAACAATAATGCAGTGGTCTCGTTATTTTCTCAATGTTGAATCTTCTGCTTGTGGTCAAGCTTGGTTAGATGCCCTTGATGTTCAAGGGATAAATAATGCGCGCGCTATTTCTCAAAAATTTGGTTTTCCAGATCAGTTAGCTCGAGTACTTTCAGCAAGAGATGTGGATGAAGCTGAGGCTGTTGCTTTTATTAATCCAACATTACGTACGCTTATGCCTGATCCAGAAAGTTTTAGGGATATGCAATGCGCTGCAGAGCGTATTGTTAAGGCTCTTCTCAATCAAGAACAGGTTGCTGTTTTTGGTGATTATGATGTTGATGGTGCTTGTTCTTCAGCACTCATAGCGCGTTTTTTTCGTTATTTTGGTATTGAAGTCAAAATTTATATTCCTGATCGTATTGTTGAAGGCTATGGTCCGAATGAACAAGCAATGAGGATGCTTGTGCAAGAAGGTGCTCGGTTAATTATCACTGTTGATTGTGGCGCAAACAGTCCAGATGCGGTAAAAGCAGCGAGGCTTGCTGGTGCTGATGTTGTGATTTTAGATCATCATCAAATGTCAGAGATTCATCAAGAAGCCGTTGCTCTTGTCAATCCTAATCGTCCTGATGATTTTTCTAAACAGGGGCATTTATGTGCAGCGGGCGTTGTTTTTGTTACCTTAGCTTGGGTTCATCATTTGCTGCGGAAAAAACAATTCCAAGGGCAGCTGCCTGATCTTTTAAGTATGCTTGATCTTGTTGCATTGGCAACCATATGTGATGTCGTTCCATTACAGGGGGTTAACCGTGCTTTTGTGATAAAAGGGCTTCAAGTTGCTCGTTCTATGCATAATCCAGGAATAACAGCTTTAACAAAGGTTGCACGAATAGGGGAGCCACTTAATAGTTTTCATTTAGGTTTTTTGTTAGGTCCTAGAATTAATGCAGGAGGGCGCATTGGTGATCAAGCTTTGGGAGCACGTTTGCTTAGCTGTGAGAATAAAGATGAAGCGGACAGAATAGCAGAACAATTAGATCAGCTTAATCAAGAACGCCAAGAAATGGAGAACATTCAATTAGCACAAGCGGAATCTTACATTGCTTCTCTTTATCAAGATCAAGAAATACCCTTGTCACTTGTAATTTCTCATAAAGAATGGCATCCGGGAATTATTGGTATTCTTGCTTCCCGTCTCAAAGAGCGTTTTTTTTGTCCTGTTTTTGCTATTGCTTTGAAAGAAGATGGAAATGGCGTAGGGTCGGGACGCTCAATTAATGGTATAGATTTAGGAGCACTCGTTCGTGAAGCTGTTACATTAAATTTATTAGAAAAGGGAGGGGGACATAGTATGGCCGCAGGAATTACAATTCAATCAACAAAAATTGAAATCTTTCGAAAATGGTTAGAAGAGAAAGTTTCTTTAAGGGTTTCTGAGTTGCATGCTAAAAAGTCTCTTAGTATAGATGGTTCTCTTTCTGCTTCTGGTGTTAATGAAGCACTGTTTGAGTTGCTTGAAAAAGCAGGGCCATTTGGGACAGGGAATGCAACACCTGTTTTTGTTCTTCCCTCTCATCGATTGGTGAATCTATCTGAAGTTGGTAAAGGACATCTTCGTCTCATTGTATCTAATGTTGAAGGAAAAAAACTGCAAGGAATAGCTTTTCGTGCTGTAGGGACATCTCTTGGTGATTTTCTTTTTGAAAATATTGGTGAAATGATTCATTTAGCTGGTCATCTTAGTTTGAATTATTGGAATGGAACGACCAATCCGCAACTGCGTGTGATTGACGCAGCCGCAGTGGTTTGAAAGGGATATTTTTTACATTAGATGTCTAGATTAGAAGCAAAAGTAGAATTTTCTTGTATGAAACGAAATCGTGCTTCTGGTTTTGTTCCCATGAGACTTTCTACAGTCTTTTTCGTTTCTTGCATTTCCACGGCATCAATAGAAACACGAAGCAATGTACGTTTTTGAGGATGCATAGTCGTTTCTTTAAGTTGTTCCGCGCGCATTTCACCCAGCCCTTTAAAACGCCCGATTTCGATTTTAGCTTTTCCAGTAAATTCAGTTTTGAGTAATTCATCCTTGTGAATGTCGTCACGAGCATAAGCAACTTTTCCTCCTTGCGATATTCTATAAAGGGGAGGGACGGCGAGATATAAATGTCCCTGATGAATAAGGTCAGGCATTTCTTGAAAGAAGAAGGTAATGAGCAGTGACGCAATATGAGCACCATCAACATCAGCATCTGTCATGATGATAATACGTTCATATCTGAGATCTTTTTCACGATACTTGGAGCGTGTTCCACATCCAAGAGCAAGGATAAGATCGCTAATTGTTTGGCTTGAGTTCATTTTTTCATGTGCAGCACTGGCGACATTTAAGATTTTACCACGAAGAGGTAAAATTGCTTGGTTTGCTCTATTTCTTGCTTGTTTAGCAGATCCTCCTGCTGAATCCCCTTCAACAATGAATAGTTCAGCACCCACAGCATGGTTCTGGCTACAATCTGCAAGTTTACCGGGCAGACGTAATTTACGGACAGCAGTTTTTCGACTTATTTCTCTATCTTGGCGTCGTTTAACACGTTCTTCAGCACGTTCAATAACCCAATCGAGAAGTTTTGTTGCTTCTTGCGGGGAATTTGCTAACCAATGATCAAAAGGATCGCGGATTGCATTCTCAACGATACGCTGTGCTTCAATGGTCGCTAATCGATCTTTTGTTTGTCCAACAAATTCAGGGTTACTGATAAAGACTGAAAGTATTGCGGCTGTTGAAATCATAATATCGTCAGACGTAATAATTGTTGCGCGCTTGTTTCCTATTAATTCAGCGTAGGATTTCAATCCACGCAAAAGAGCTTGACGTAATCCTATTTCGTGTGTTCCGCCTTCTCCTGTAGGAATCGTATTGCAGTAAGATTGCACACAAGAATCACCACCATGCCACGCGATAGCCCATTCAACCGAGCCATGGCCATTATTTTGTTGTGTTTTGCCAGAAAAAACTTCTGATGTTACTCGATATTCATCTTTTAGTGACGAGAGTAAATAGTCTTTAAGCCCATTGGGGAAATGAAAAACAGCTTTTTCAGGAATATTTTTTGCGCCTTCAAGTATGACGGGATCACAAGTCCAGCGAATTTTTACGCCACCAAAAAGATAAGCTTTGGAGCATGCCATCTTATAGATTTTTTCTGGATCAAAAGCTGCTTTTTCACCAAAAATTTCACGATCAGGATGAAAACGAACGCGCGTACCACGACGATTATAAACATCTCCCAGATCTTCCAATCCAGATTGAGGAATACCGCGTGAGAAACGTTGGCGGTAAAGTTTTCGTTCTCGTGCAACTTCAACTTCCATATCATCAGAAAGAGCATTGACAACAGAAATTCCTACTCCATGAAGTCCACCTGCAGTTTGATAAGCTTTTCCATCAAATTTCCCCCCTGAGTGGAGTTGTGTCATAATAACTTCAAGAGTAGATTTCTCAGGCATTTGAGGATGATTTTCGACAGGAATACCACGTCCATTATCTGTAACGGTTATATAACCGTTCCTATCTAATGAGACCTCAATAAAATCTGCATAACCCGCAACAGCTTCATCCATCGCGTTATCAATAATTTCGGCAAATAAATGATGAAGCGCTTTACTGTCTGTTCCACCAATATACATTCCAGGGCGTAAACGTACGGGCTCTAAACCCTCAAGTACTCGAATAGAGAGGGCATTATAGTCATCTTCTTGCGTATCTTTTGCACTTTTTTTTGAAATCATCGCTTTTGATTTCATTGGAGACTGCAGAGTGTTTTCTTTTGTATTTACCCGAGATTGGGCTTTATTTAAAACACTAAAAAGATCCTTTTTGTTATCGCTCATAGCGTTTAACTATCTACCTCATAAAATAAAATATTTATTAAAGTAATTTTATGCCTGTTTTTTATTTAAAAATCAATGCACTTAGGAAACATCAATTGTTGGACCGAAAATTTGTTCAAAGGCGTGTTTGAGAGCAATATCAATATCATGCATTGTTACAGGGTAACCTAGATCCAGAAAGCTTGTTACACCGTGGTTTTTAATTCCACAAGGAACAATTCCTGAATAATGGGCTAAATTAGGATTAACATTGATAGAAACTCCATGAAAACTTATCCATTTGCGCACTCGAATGCCAATAGCTGCAATTTTATCTTCGGAAGAAAGATCATTTTGTTTTGATGGGCAATGAGACTGTTTAACCCAGACACCAACGCGATCTTCTCTGCGTTCGCCTTTAATATTAAAGTTTGCAAGCATCTGTATGATCCATTCTTCTAATGCACTAATGAAAGCACGAATGTCTTGTTTTCGGCGTTTAAGATCAAGCATGATATAAGCAATACGCTGTCCTGGACCGTGATATGTAAATTCACCTCCACGTCCTGCTTCATAAACAGGGAATAAATTAGGCGCCAAAAGATCTTTTTTATTTGCACTCGTCCCTGCTGTATAAAGGGAAGGGTGTTCAAGAAGCCAAACTTGTTCATGCGCGGTTTTTGCAAGAATTTTTTCTACACGTTCTTGCATATAACGCAGAGCTTCAGGATACTCAACTAGATGATTACTTATCTTCCATTCAACGGGTGGATTTCCTAGAATTGCATTAAAATGATGTGATAAGTGATTACGATCCGTATGTTTTAATTCAAATGTCATTGGTAATATTTATCTTGATGTTTGAGTTTGTATTATAATCAGAAAAATAAAAAAAGAACAGGATTAAGAGATAGTTTATAAGAAGTGCAATGAATTTTATTAAAAAAATCATTATGCTCGTTTTACCATCTTCCTGTTGCACCGCCACCACCTGATGATCCACCACCACCTCTGAATCCTCCTCCCCCTGAAGGTCCGCCAAAGATTCCACCAGAACCTCTACCGCTCGCATTTAAGTTTAAAAACCAAGGTGTGAAGACAATACCCAGCCAAAGATACTTTCGTGGACCTATTTTTTTACCAAAAATCATAGCAAGAATGGGCAAACCAACGACTATAAAGAGAATGAGAAACGTGATTGTATTTATAATCATTTCTTCTTTTTCAGCTTGTTTGCGTTGTTCTTCAACAGCTTTAGCTTTTTGATTGATTCGAAAAGAAAAATCAGCATCACTTTGTGTGATCACTTTGATAATCGCGTGAACGGATTCGACAATTCCTTTTTGATAATTTCCTTCACGAAAATTAGGAATCATGAAGCTATTAATAATGACAGAGGAAATGGCATCTGTTAGTTCTCCTTCCAGACCGTAGCCTACCTCAATACGTGCTTTGCGTTCATTTGGTGCAATGACGATTAATATGCCGTTATTGATTTGTTTTTGACCTAATCTCCATGTACGAAAAAGAGAATTGCTGTATGTCTCTATATCATTGCCCGAAAGAGTAGGGAGCGTCACAAGAACGATTTGATCTCCTGTTTTCTCTTCGAGTGTAGCTAGCTTTTCCGTTAAATTTCTTTGTGTTGCATGATCAAGTAAATGAGCCATATCGTTGATATAGCCGGTTAAGGGAGGAAACTTAGTGTGTGCGTAAGTGACATTCCCCAATGCAATGATCAAATATAGAATACTCAAAGGAACCCATAAACGTAGAAAAATACGACGTTGTATAGAGTGTTGAAATATTTTCATTAATTAAAATTAACCTTTGGTGTTTGTTGGCTATCAGTATCGATGGTAAAAGTAGGCATAGGTTTAGCATCACGAAACCATAGCTTTGCCCAAATCATCGTCGGCATTGTTTTGAGAGCAGTATTGTAAGCACGTACTGTTTCAATATAATCGCGGCGTGCAACGGAAATTCGGTTTTCTGTTCCTTCTAATTGTGATTGAAGAGCAAGAAAGTTCTGGTTTGCTTTAAGATCCGGATAGTTTTCGACAACAGCCATAAGCCGCGAAAGGGCACTTGATAAATTTGCTTGATTTTTGAGATATTGCTGCATAACTTCTGGATTATTCAACATATCTGCATTAATGTTGACTTGCGTTGCTTTGGCACGTGCCTCAATTACATTTGTGAAAACGCTTTGTTCATGAGCTGCGTAAGCTTTAACTGTTTCTACAAGATTGGGGATGAGATCTGTACGACGTTGATATTGATTGAGCACTTCACTCCATGCTGCATGTGCTTTTTCTTCATTTGTTGGTATCGTATTGAATCCGCACCCACTTAAAAATGGGACTAACCATGCCAAAAAAATCACGATTGAAAATTGTTTTAATATTTTAAACATTGAAGAAGTTTGTACATTTAACATAAAGATGTCTCCACAGATATTTTATGTATTATATAGGGTTTATCTTCTTGGTGGAAAGTATTTTGAATTTTATAAACAGGTACATTTATCAATAAATCGACATTTCTCTGCGTTTTAGGCACGCTTAAGTGATTTGTTGATATTAAAATGATAATGGTAATATAGATGTCACCTTATAAAAGATCAATAATATTCATATCAATTATTATTACAGAAAATTATATTATTTTTGTAGTATTTTTTTGTGGTTCACAACGTGCAGATAATAATTGGAAACGGGAAAAATTTAAGCATCAATCTTATGGAAAGATAGAAGGTAAGGGCAGTTCTTATTTTCCCTCCTGTAGCAGTTATTCTTAGTACATCGGATAAAAAATGGTTTTTTAATTATGTATGGTAGTAATTGTGAAAGAGGGGAAAATCCTGTGATAGAAAGTGTTCAACGGCAAAGTGAAAAGTTTGATGGATTGGCTAATGATTATGATCGTTATCGTCCTCGTTATCCTCTCACTTTATTTAAAACCATGCTCCATCCTTTTAAGAACAAAAAGCATTTGTCCATTGTGGATGTGGGAGCTGGGACAGGTATCGCATTAGAGGGAATTGTTAAATTTTTAGGAAATGAGCACCAATATCATGCTATCGATGTATCGGCAGATATGATTAAGAAGGGGCGAAGAAAACTTCCTACGGTGCAGTGGTATCAGGGCCGTGCAGAAGACCTATTGCCTCAAATTGGTGAGGTCGATCTTGTCATTGCAGCGCAAGCGTTTCAGTGGATGGATCGTCCTAAGTTGCTTTGTTCTGTTTCAGATCAACTTCGAGTCAATGGTGTCATGGCTGTTATTCAAAATAATCGTGATTTCAAGCATAGTGAATTTCTAGAGGCTTATGAGACATTGTTAGAGAAAATGAGTCCGAACTATTCTCGGTATTATCGTAATTTTGATTTTTTACAGGAAATGAGTGATGGCTTTGGGGTAGGTCCAGAAAAGATTTTTTTCCATACGCACAATTGGATGATGATGATCCCATCTGAAGCTTTTATTGGAATGAGCCGCTCTTCAACGCAAGCGCAACGTGCTATTGCTTGCTATGGGGAAGAATATTTGCGGCAATTGGTTGCATTGATAAAGAAATATGAAGTGCAAGGTAATTTGGAGCTTTTGTATCGAAGTGAGCTCTATATGTATGCAGGATAATCTGATATCGATGATTGCTTTTGCTCTTTTAGCACATCAGAGTAGGCGGTATTCAGGAGATTAACGCATTATTAAGGCAGGTTTTAAGGAGGGAGAGTTTTTTCTTCTTCAGTATTCAAATTGATACCTTATTACATCTTACATCTTATTTTTATTTTAAATAACGGGTTAGCTCGAGCTTTGTGTGGTTTTATTGAAGATGTGCTTTTCAGGTTTCAATCTGGCGCTTTAAATACAATTTTGAAGTGGCAAAGAAGTGGTAAATAACCTTAATTTCTTCTATGTTGTGATGTGTAAATAAGTTTTTTAATTTTCTATAGAGTTTAATTTTTGCAATCATGATAGATTGTGGCAGCTATCTATCTAAGATTTTTATAAGTTTAGTAGGAATAGCTTAATGATATATCCATATGATAAATTCATTGAGTCCTCCCTTTACGCTTCATACACAAGAACAAGCCTGCATCATCACACACTTTGTCATTTCCCAATGTTGCGACAGCCCTTGAGACGGTTCATAAGAGGGGTTTTTTAGATCTTTTTTGTACAGTTTTATCCATACGCCAATCTCGCTTATGACGTGCAAGCGAATGGTTTTGATTGATTCAACATACACAGATTTAGAATGGGAGAATCTTAAGATGTTCGGCTCTCTCATTTAATATAAATAATGCTAGATTATGATTATAAATTAATGTGTTATCTATTTTTGAAATCCATGACCTTGGTTGTGCTTGTCAATATTTCATTTTCATTTATCGTCAACTATTCTACTTTTGGATAATGACTCCATTGTAAGGAATGCCTTTAAGAAAGCAATTTCGTTTTAAAGAGTCGTTATAGTTTTTTTGTTTTATAGAAGGATCAATAATGCTAAACATTATACTTTGATTAAAAAAGAAAGTAAATTATGACTATTATACTAAAACCGAGCGAGGTGACGCTTAGTGAACTTGAAGCTATTTATTTTAATGGTGAAGTGAGTAAACTTCATAATGACACGCATTTAGCTATCGAGAAAGGGGCTCAGCGCATTGCTGAAATTGCTGCTGGAAGTGAGCCTGTATACGGTATTAATACTGGTTTTGGGAAGCTGGCTTCCATTAAAATTGATGCGGACGATGTTGCTGTTTTACAGAGAAATCTTATTTTGTCCCATTGTTGTGGGGTAGGAGAGCCTTTAGCTGAAAATATTGTGCGTTTGATAATGAGCTTAAAGCTTATCTCTTTAGGAAGAGGAGCTTCAGGAGTTCGTCTAGAATTGGTAAATTTGCTGGAAAATATGCTTGCAAAGGGCGTCATTCCTGTCATCCCTGAAAAAGGGTCTGTTGGTGCTTCAGGTGATCTAGCTCCACTTGCTCACATGGCGGCTGTTATGATGGGAGAAGGAGAAGCATTTTTTCAAAATATTCGTATGAGTGGAGCGGTTGCATTGGAGAAAGCGGGATTGTCCCCTATTATTTTAGAGGCAAAGGAAGGTCTAGCTCTTATTAATGGGACTCAAACATCAACAGCTCTTGCACTTGCCGGTCTTTTTCGAGCTTATCGGGCATTGTGTGGTGGATTGCTGGCAGGAGCTTTGACGACAGATGCCATTATGGGATCAACGGCGCCATTTCATCCTGATATCCATATTTTACGAGGACATTATGGGCAGATTGCTGTATCGAAAACATTAGAAAAGCTTGTAGAGGATTCAGAAATTCGTGCAGCACATTTACGTGGTGATGAGCGTGTACAAGATCCTTATTGTATACGTTGCCAGCCACAGGTTATGGGGGCATGTTTTGATATTTTGCTAGCAGCAGCAAAAACACTGATTATTGAAGCAAATGCTGTTACAGATAATCCATTGATTTTAAGGAATGGTGAAGTTGTATCAGGTGGGAATTTTCATGCTGAGCCTGTAGCATTTGCTGCTGATCAGATTGCTCTTGCTTTATGTGAAATAGGATCTATTTCTCAACGGCGTATTGCTTTGATGGTTGATCCAGCAGTTTCTTATGGACTTCCAGCTTTTTTAGCGCATAATGCAGGTCTTAATTCAGGCTTTATGATTGCTGAAGTAACAGCAGCAGCTTTAATGTCTGAAAATAAGCAAATGGCCCATCCTGCTTCCGTTGATTCAACACCAACTTCAGCTAATCAAGAAGATCATGTTTCAATGGCTTGTCATGGAGCTCGTCGGTTATTGGTAATGAGCGAAAATCTTTTTACACTGATTGGTATTGAGACACTTGTTGCAGCACAAGGAATTGAATATCGTGCACCTTTAAAAACAAGTGCTTTTTTGCAATCTGTTATGGAATGTTTACGCAAAAATGTTGCTTCTCTTAAGGAAGATCGCTATTTGGCTCCAGATCTTCATCAAGCACATATACTTGTGCGTGAAGGGCACTTATTATCTGTTTTACCAGAAACAATTTTTCCTTCACTAGAACCTAAATAATATTTATTTTTGAGTTTAAAAGAGAAGGGGAGAGCTAATTATGAGATTTCTTTATACAAAAATTGGAGAAATGATGAATATATCTTTATAATAATTAATAAATATTTTTCCATTTATTGGCTGTTATGTATTGTGTTTATTCACAATTATCTCTTTAATACGCTTATCTTGTGCTATAAACTAGTTTAGATAAGTTTATGAATGAGCGTATTATATTTATTATTACTCACTAAAATTAATGTTTTTATTGAGTATTTCTCTTTTTAAAAGATGGTTTATAATTTTTGTACTTTTAAATCACGAGAAAGGGGAAATAAATGTCTAAAAATCGTCTATTATGTATTTTAATGACAATCATTGTTTGTTTTTCGCAAATTATAGAGGCTCACGCGAATTTTTGGAGAGGAAGCTTTCCAGAGGATGTTTTCATTATGATCGTGGACCAAGAAAAAGAGCCTCTTATTTCAGCGAAAAACAAAGATTTTATTGCTATCTCAGGGAGAACTCCCAGAGGTAAGGAGAATGCTATCATCGGACCAACAGTCAAAGATGCTATTTTTACCGTATATTTTTTTTTCATTGGAAAGCTTGTAGTTAAGGCAGTTGGAGTTCTTAAAAGATGGGTTGTAGATACACTTTCTCATACTTTTGAAAACTGGCGAGATTCGTATTATCATTGATTAAGCTATATCAATTGGTTTAAAAAATGAGTGTATGTGGTGTTGAATACAATTTATGATGATGTGACAAGCTAAAAAGTGTAGAAAGTTTATACGGTATTAATAGAAAGTTTAACGCATGTTTCTCTTGAATATGATGATATCAATTTAAGGTTTTTATTTATAGCCTTGAAAAACTCATATGATGAATGGAAGCATATGCCCTTCATGCAAAGCAGTGTTGTTTTTTGTATTCACGGATTTGTTTTAAGAAAATATTTCCTCAATACTTAAGCTTACATGTCAGGATTGCATCCGTGACTGGTATAATCTAAAAACTCTCGTGAAAAGTATAAGATTAATAGTGCATCATTATTTTTTATGTTACGAAGATATGAGTTGATACTATTATATAATCTATTTTCCGAGTTGCGACAGCTTTTTGTACTTGAGACAGTTTATTAAAAGGCATTTTTATTTCTTTCTTTATGTGTTTTTTATTCACACTTCAATCTCGCTTAGAATGTGTAAACGAAAAGTTTTGATTGCTTCAATATGAACAGGTTTGGAAAAGAGAAAATCTTATGATATTGAGGAGCCAATTCAATATATAAAACAATAAATTATCCTTATGAATAAAAATGTTTACATTATCTTGCATTCAATCCCACATTTTCTGCAGAAAAATAGAAAATATAAAAATGAGTTAAATGACAATTATAAAAAATTTTATTATCACGTAATTTCAATAAAATGATACAAAACTTAGGCTATAAAAAGCTGAATCATTCGCAATAAAAGTATTTTTCATTGCCTAGGATAGAGCACCTGGAAGGCTATTGTTTAATGCTTTTAAAGTATATCTTCGAAAGAGAAACATGAGGCTTTATTTATCATAAAGCTGTTATTGTCGTGTGGATTTTCGTCAACATTTCAATAAAGAAGGAAAGTAATGGCACGAAATGAACTGAAACGAGGTATGAGTAAGCGCCAAGTTATTTTTTTAGCTCTTGGCTCTGCTATTGGAACAGGTCTTTTTTATGGGTCTGCACAGGCAATTAAGCTTGCGGGTCCAAGTGTTTTGATTGCCTATTGTATTGCTGGTTTAGCTATTTTTATGGTTATGCGGGCTTTAGGAGAGATGATTATTCATAATCCATTGCCTGGTTCTTTTGCACGTTATGCGGCAAATTACATATCGCCATTAGCAGGTTTTTTAACGGGATGGACATATGTATTTGAAATGATTCTTGTCGGTTTGGCTGATATTACAGCTTTTGCGACTTATATGGGTTTTTGGTATCCTGATGTTGCTCCTTGGGTATGGGCATTTAGTATTACGTTAATTATCACGGGTATTAATTTAGCTGCCGTAGAAGTATATGGTGAACTAGAGTTTTGGCTGTCTTCTATTAAAGTTATTGCTATCATTGCAATGATTATTTTAGGAATAGTAATTATTTTTTGTGGTTGGGGTGAAAGTGCAGTTTCTTCTACTGTTACTGTTCATAATTTATGGAAGAATGGTGGTATTTTTCCTAATGGTTGGTTTGGTTTTTTAGCTTGCTTTAGTGTTGTTGTCTTTGCTTTTGGTGGTATAGAAATCATTGGGATGGCAGTCATGGAAGTTCAAAACCCTCATCAAACAATTTCAAAGGCAATTAATTCTACTCCAGTTCGTATTTTGCTTTTTTATATCATGACGTTAGCTATTTTAATGTCACTTTATCCTTGGAATGAGATTGGTCTTATGGACAGCCCTTTTGTATCCATTTTTGAAAATCTTGGGATTTCATATGCAGCAAATATCTTAAATATTGTTGTTGTTACAGCGGCTATTTCTGCAATGAATAGTGGAATGTATGGTGCTTGTCGCATGATACATGGTTTATCGCAGGAAGGTTATGCTTTAAAGAAGTTTCAATATTTATCAAAAAATGGTATACCGATTTTTGTTATTTTGATGATCTTCGGTATTTTTCTTCTTGGTGCTGTCCTTAATTATTTTTACCATGAAAAGCTTTTTTTTCTTATTGCTGCAATGGCAACATTCGCGACAGTTTTTGTGTGGATGATGATTCTACTTTCACAAATTTTTATGCGAATTAAGATGCCTAAAGAAGCGCAGAATGGTTTAAAATTTCCAATTCCATTTTGGCCAATAGGATCGATTTTTTCTATTTTATTTATGGTTTTTATTTTTATTCTCTTATGGTATTTTGATGAGACACGACCAGTTTTAATTATAGGTTTTAGTTGGATTGCTTGGCTTGTTATTTGTTTTTATGCACTTAAACTTTATAATTTTAAGCAAAAGAAACTGCAATAAAATGTGAATAGAGATTAAACTCAAAACAAATAACTGATATTATCAGGAGAAGAGTTGTTTGATTGTTATTCTCTAAAGATTAGTATAATCTAGATTGAAGAAAATCTGCTCGTTATTATTTTACTTTGAGAGTTTTTGTGAGCCATTGCTTATGGTAACGATCAAATCATATAAATATTAGGCATTTTTTGATGGTGAGCTCTGCAATCAATATAAGTCTTTCATGTTAAAATGCCTAACAATGCAAATGGATTTTATTAGAGACAAGATTATAGGCAGATATCTTTTTCAAACGCATTAATGGATTTCTATTTTACAAGATAAGTTATTGTAAGAATTGTTTTTATTGTTTAAGAAACTACTATAGCTTTTAGAAGCGAAGATAAAGTTCTTGATGTATTCTCTTGAAAAGAAGGGTTGGAGTCTTCTGTGTCCTTTAAAAGGATATTTTGGTTGTTATGGGGTAAAGGGGAGAAGTTTTTTATTTCTATTATTTTTTCTCAAAGAGGATTGGCGTTGGTAGGATAATAAAGTCATTGTATCATTGTGTTTGCAAAAACTTCAATAAAGAGTAGCAAGGTATCATAATAAAATTTCATAGAAGAGTAAATTAAAGAGAACAATGAACGTGTGACAGTTTTACGATTCTTGTTGTTATTGCGAGCAAAAGAGCAAGGATCAAACTTATTTTTTATAAAATTGATACGGGAGTAATTTTTATCACAAGTGGAGAAGGATAAAATGCACTCCGCAACTGTATTGTGGTGCAAAATTATTCAATATTATTATAAAAGGCGCTCAAGAACACTACGATCAGCAAAAAAAAATCATCGGAAAGTGGCTTTTTACACGAGAAATCTTCCAATAGCTCTGAAACGTATATCACAACGATTTCCTCTATCCTTGAGGCAACGGGCAAAATTGATACGGATGTACACGGAAATGCTATGATTATTGTTTCTCATCGGATTTCCGGTCAAGATATCAATGTAATGGGAGAAAGTGTGATGATTGTTGGCATGATAGACCATCATAGCAGCCATTTACAGACGCATGCCATAGGTTTTGATGTGGGTTCAGGCAAAAATTTTGTTTTGATATACGGGAGCGAAACAAAGACAGAAAATGAAGAGAGTTTTGAACATCAAGGCTCTTCTCTCAATGTTAACTGTAATATCAACATTACGCTCAAGAAAAAAGATGTGAGCGTAGTAGACTCTGATCTTGCAGGGGAGGGTATTAACCTTTCGGCAGCGCATGATGTCAATGTGTTTGTGGGTCACAATAATCATAGTTCGAGTACACAGGAAGAGCGCACAGGCTTTGGCTTTCAGTTTGAAAAGAGCAGCGGTGCTTCTGTTGGTGTTTGGGGTTACGAGTGTGAAAGACACTGGCGATCAATAGGAAAATACCTCCGTTCAATCCTATTTCAAAGTGCGCAGAGATGTGCGGATTACTGCTGATCATGATGTAAACATGCAAGCCGACAAATGTTTTGGCAGAGTGTGATGTCAACGTCGATGCTGGCAATAATATCACGCTTTCGGAAAACTATAATATCTCTAAGACACAAGAGATGCCTGAAAAGTCCTTTGCTGGTGTGACAGGATCTGTCAATGTGGGCATTCTTGGTACCATAAAAGATACAAGAGATGTAGCAAAACGTTTTGCTCATGGGGATGTGAAACACAAAATCGGCAATGGTTTGATTGGCGGACTAAATGGCAATAGAGCAGCGATTGTTTGTGCACATAGCCCCAAAGGTGCCATAACAGTAGGTAAAGGATTGCGTGACTTTAAAAAGCGTGGCATCCACAATATAGCAAAGAAAACAGATATCTATCTTTTGGGAACAGCTGATAAGGCTCTATCGATAGCGAATCCATTATATGTCGTAAATGATGGCGAAAAAGATCATGTCTACCTACAAAATCATTTACTTAACCCCATTGGTATAGGATTTGGTCACAATCCACCTACTTTTTATAAGGTACCCTCGGAGTTCCCTTATGTATTATTTCCACCAGAAATTCCCATGCGAAAGGAGGGGAGAGCGCTAGGCGGCTATGATCCTAGAATTGTTATAGTCATGCGCCTTATACGTGTGCAAGGTACTATGGAACGCCTCATATTATGCCAATTTATTCGATTTTAGATAATTTAGGTTTAGGTTATTTATGGAAAAAAAATGAAACAAATCTTAAAATTATTAAGTGGTCTCATTCTGTTAAATGTCGCTGGATATAACATCGACAAGCCCCACTAGGAGTTTTGAGTGCTTGGGAGAAGCTTGGAGCAGACTTTACTGAGGTAGGAAAAGCACTGTTAGAATGTGGCATGCCAACCTCGTATGATGTCTTTCCAGAAAATAAAAAGTTAAGCCTCAATGCAGAGGCTTCCATTGATGCTTGCATGATCCAAGCAAAATTCCACTACAAATGGGGAGGACTATATTGGTGTTATACTTAATAAAGATGAAAACCTCCCCATTTGTCGTCCTAGTGCTGTTATCCCGCAACGAAGTGTCAAGAAGCGTTTGAACAGCTCGTTTTGTAAAAAATATAAAACCGCACCTGAATGCCAGCCTTAATTTTTGCTGGTGATGATCAACAATCACTACCTTCATGTTTCTCATGCCTGTGCGCGGGGGGGGGACTTAATTCACCATTTCAATGCTATTTATTTATGGGTACTACAACTGTAGGCGCAATAATATAAAAATATCTATTTTTGTTGTAATCAAAATATTGATAATAATTATAGGTATGCCGTTGATAGAATATGATTTTAGTAATAATTTTACCGTATTTTTGATATAACAATAATGGTATAATCTTCGGAAAGGTAAAAATAATAAAGGTTGATAATATCCATCATTGTTTTGGAAATAAAAAAACAGCATGTAAAATAATTTATAGATTGTTTCGTAATATCAAAATTACTCAAGGATAGGAAAATGAAGCATATTTTAAAATTATTAAGCGGGATAACTTTATTTGTTATGGCTGGATGTTTCGAAGAGCAGCCTTCTCGAACAGCCGTAGATGCATGGGAAAAGCCCGGCGCAGATCAGCTTGAGATCAAAAAAGCTCTGTTGGAATGCGGAGTGCAGCATTTTGATGGTCGTCTTGATACAGAAACAAGTATGGATGAGAAATTCAATGCTGAGGAGGCAGAGAATGCATGTATGATCCAAGCAGGTTTCCGAGATAAATTGGGAAGGGTGAAGTGGTGTGAGAAATATGAGCATCTTCCAATTTGTCAGCCTGATGCAGTTATTCCTCAGCGAAGTGTAGAGAGGCGTTTGAATAGTCCTCATTGTAAAGAGCATAAAGAACAGCCTGAATGTCAACCTTAGGTGTTGATGTTTCTGTAATCAATAATTCTCGTGTTCTTTTTCTCGCATGGGGGGGCGAGGTTGCTTTTTAATGTACTAGCCATCTTGTATACGAAAAAATACTAGCAAGCTTTTCAGCCTTTCTATCGTAAATATTGAAGGAGGGGAAATGAAAAATATTGAAATTATTGAGTGTTATAATTTTATTAAGCGCTGCTGGATGTGTTAGCAAATCTCCCCCAATCGATCTTGGCATTATGAGAAAAGTCCAATGTCAATAAATCTACGATCTCACAAGTACTGTTCAAATGTGGCAGGCAGCCGATCTACGCTTTTCCTGAAAATATGGATTCGTGTGCAAGTCAGTTTGTAGCAATTTATGAATGCATGACTAAAGCAGGTTATCGATACAAATTACAAGATTCAACGGGAATCTATTTTTCATCAACGCCGCGAAGTGATTCATTTTTAGTCAATTTAATGGTAGCAGGGTATCAACAGGTTATGGATAATGATACTTTTGGTGTAACCAATTCGACAAAACAAGAGCGAGATTTGATGTTACGTTTTGAAAATGATAAAAAGCGCTAGTAAATAAAAAAAGCTTTGCACAAGTGATTATCAACAGTAGAATATTCATTTTAAAGCAATAATTGAATGAAAATATTAAACGGAAGAAGAGAGAAATACGGCTCTTTTGTCTCCAATATAGTTATATTCATCAGCTACGAGATTAGAAATAGTGTTGTTGTCAGATGATGATGATAGCGGAGGATAGTGAGTTGTTGTTTAGAGAAATTTATTCAATATAAAGAATGGCAAATAATAGCTTTGCTAAAATATCTTCTTTAATGATAATAAACAGATAGCTTTCATAAAACTGATTTTGATGAAATTTTATTTTGGTGTTTTTTAATTTTAAGATGGTGAGTGTTTTACTGTATTTTAGATTTTATCAAAAGATCTAAAGTATTATGCAAGTAATTTTGATATAAAGATCTTTTTATTTTATGATAATTTTTTTGTTAGATACTAGCATTTTTAATACAGAAATTGTGTACATTAGGTTATAAATTAGTGTGCGATTTTTTGTTTTTTTTTGTTGTAGTTAGAGAAATGATGCTGTTATAGCTTTCATATATTATATCTCATTATATCGTATTTTTTTATTAAAACGTTTTGATCGTTTAAATCTTAAAAATTATTCTCATTTTGTTATATTTTTATTTTTCGGTGGTGAGATATATTGAATATTATATCTTTTAAAAATTTACATTTTTTCGCGTTTTTTTGAGATTAGTTTTTTGGCATTTTGTATTGCAGTTCTCAGTGGTTTTGGGGATGTGCTCTTTAAAAAGATTGTCATCCTAAATGGTGTTTTTAAACTTTTTGTTCTTTCTTTACATAAAATACAAAACATATTATGAGTATGCCGTAATTTACCATAAAAAATAAAACAGTCTCGCTTGTTTTATTCTTATTGTGTTTAATTTGTGGTTTATTTTTTTGCCAGCATTTTTTGTTTTGTTGAAAAAAAGAGAGTTTTGAAAAACAATGATAACCAAGGTATCTAAAAATCACTTGTATTCGTGTGTTTTTACAGCAGCTATTTTTTCTTTTTTATTAAATATAAATATTGAGGCGCATTCTCATTCATATACATCACTGTCATGTGACGAAAACAAATTGCCTTATAAATGCAGTGATGGTGTAAAGCATACAATTAGTGATAAAGTATATAAGTTCACGGTACCTGTTAAAGAAAAGAATGGGGAGGGTAGTTCTCTCATATTGCCTGCTGCTATAGTAGTGCAGGAGCCAAATACAGTTATTCAGGCAATGCGTGTAGAGGTTGAAGCTACTGCGGGTATAGAAGATATTTATGGTGTTTCTGTATCACAAGGGGGAAGAATTGTTTTGAGTGATTCAGCTTTTAAAAATGTGTCAATAGGTCTTAAAGCTGATAGTGGAATGATTGAGGTTAATCGTGGAACAATTGAGGCTTCTCAGTTTGCAGCTTATGCAGAGAAGCGAGGAGCATCTGTTACGTTAACGAATACAAAAATTAAAGTGGAAGGTTTGGGTATCGGTCAAGAGAGTGCTCTTTTCGTTAGGGCTGATGCGGGTATTCAGATGAAAAGTGGTTTTATTGATGTGAATGATGCTGCTGCGCTTTATGTGGGGAGAGGGGGGAGTGCGACTTTAGATGGTGTTACCATTACTTCAAAATATCAAAAAACAGAAGACAATGAAAATACAAGTGAAAAGATTGCACATACAGTTTTCAATGTAAAACATCAGGGCTCTGTTTATTTAAAAAATACTAATATTATTTCTACGGATGTTCATGTTTTAACAGTTGGACAAGATTCTAACACACTGTCCAATAATGGAAGGGAAGGAAATATTTTAATTTCGCGGGTTAATATTGAAGATTCAACAATTAAAGCAATAGGTAATAAACATGGTATGTATTTTGAGATGGATGGGGGGAATGATGCGTATGAACAGGGGCTTGTCTTTTTGAAAAGGACGATTTTTGAGGTTCCAGATGGAACAGCTATTCACAGTAATAATAGTCGTAGTTATATTGCAGTAACAGAAGGTACAAAAATTTTTGGTGACTTATTATTAACAGCTGAAAAGGGAGGGACTGTAGCGATTTTGGCTGATTCTTCTTCATTGATAGGAGGGACTCGTGTTGCCGATGATTCTATTGCTGAGCTTTATTTGACAAGGGGATCAAAATGGTTTTTGACAAAAAGAAGAGAGATAGCTTCGCAAGCTGCAAACCGCACAAGTTCATTTATTTCATTTGTAAAAATTTCTAATAGCTTTATTGCTTTTGAAACTCCAATGTTTCAGGAGTATCAGACACTTTATATTGGGGAGGGAGAGAAAGAAGTTTATAGTGCGCAAGAAAGTGCTGATATTTATCTCAATACACATTTCAGTAGTAATGGTTTGCTCGATAATAAAAAGACTGATCGGCTTTTGATACATGGTGATGTTTCTGGAAAAACGACAGTTTATGTGCAATTTGTCACAGGAAACCAAGGTGAGATAGCAACCGGTGAAAATGTTCATAGTATTTCACTTATTCAGGTTTCTGGAAAAGCGGCAGAAGATTCTTTTCAGTTAGATCGTGCTTATATTGCATTAGAAGGGTTGCCTTACCGATATTATCTTCATGCTTATGGTCCAGATTCTACTCTTGGAAATGCACAAATTTCTCAAAGATTGGTTGATGGAAATGGAGATTTTTGGGATTTTCGCCTTGAAAGTAAGTATATTCAGCCTTCTTTGGGAGTGTCTGTTATCCCTCATTCTGAGTTAAAGGTCAGAGAGGTTGTTCCACAAGTTCCAACCTATCTTTTGTTACCGAATGCTTTGTTTCATATTGGACTCATGGATATCAGTAATCAACAAAAGGAATTGCAAGTTACGCAGTCTATTCCTCGCAAATTATTAAAAGTTGAAGGGAATTTTGCTTTATCTGTCCACGGTTATGGTGGGAGTTATCGTTATGTCTCAGATCTTTCTAAACTTAAATATGGGTACGATGGTAACGTTGATTATAACGCTATAAAAACAAACATTTTGCTCAAAACAATAGAGAGCGCATATAGTACAACATCTTTTGGGATTATGGGAACCTATGGAAAGCTTTCCTTACAACCTCGTAATGTGGAACAAAGCCAAAAGAGTACGTTTAATAAATGGTCATTTACGACATACGGTAGTGTGAAACACAACACTGGTTTTTATGTAGATGGTCTTTTATCTTATGGTTTGTTTAAAGGGGATGTGCTTACCCATGCTTGGGGTAAGACGGCGACATTAAAAGCAAATCCTTTGAACGTTTCGTTTTCTGCTGGTAAAGTGTTTATGACAGGATATGAAGATCTTATTTTTGATCCGCAACTCCAGCTTATTTATCAACATCTTCAATTTGATAAGTTTCGTGATATTGATGGATTTGATGTTGAGATGAAAAAAATAGGTCAATGGTTGGTGCGTATTGGGGGGCGTTTAAATAAAACATTTTCAGCATCTGAAAAGGATCGTATTATTTGTTTTTATGGTAATATTCATCTTTCTAATCGTTTTGGTAAAAAACAATTTGTTCATTTTAAAGATGTTTTCCAGTTGGGTTCTTTTGGTTCTTCTTTAGAAACAGGTTTGGGTATTAATGCGCAGTTTTCTTCTAAAGTTACACTTCACAGTGATCTTAGCTATCAGCATAGGTTAACCAAGGCTGGTTTTTCTGGAGTTCATTTTTCTGGTGGTTTGCGCTATCATTTTTAATAAATCGTTTTAAAAATAATAAATGTGATTTTTAAAGTTTTGTTTTATTGTCGAGATTAAAACCATTGATGGTGCAGAATTTTAGTTCCTTCTTTTAATAATGGTATAATGTGTTTTAATAAGTATCAAAGGATCACGTTGATGTGTTTTTTATCTGATTGATAAAGGTGCTTAAATGCTTCAAAAAAATTGACAATGAGACAGACTGTAAATCTATTTGTGTTATTTTGGCTATAAATATTGGGGATGTATTCGTCATCAGCTTTTTAAAATAGTAGCATTGTTATCCTATCATGCTGTGAAGTGCTGTCATTTGAGGTCGCTGATATCAATCATGAAAGGCAGGGAGATATTGGCCTGCTGATTAAGAGCTTTTTCTGTTAAGGAAAAGAGGGGATTTGTAAAATATAGAGCTCTATCGTTTCGTGTTTTTATGCTTTAAAATTTTGTAAAAAGCGTTTTTGAAGCTGTTTGTATCAATCGCATTATTGTAGGTGGATAATGAGAAAAGTGGTAAAGCGTGAATACTTTTAAAATCAAATGCAACATCTTTAGTTCTTATAAGGATAAATCCTTAAAAAAATTGTTCTAATGACTGTATTGAATATATGAACAAGATCTTGTCTTATTTGTGAAATAGATATAAAATATAACTTTTAAATTAGAGTGGGGGCGGTAAGATCTTTCTTTTCTTCTTTGAGATATGGGGAGAAGAAATTGGTCGTATCAAAAAAGTCGTTTATAAGTTTTCATTATTGTTTCAAATATAGAAATATTGAAGAGCTTTTATTAAAATGGGGTGTAAAAGTAGATCATATCTTCCTTAATTCTTGGTTTTTGAAATATGAAAAAAGCGTTTGCGAAATTTTAGGAAAACGCATTTGTATTGTGACTTCATTTGTATCGATAAGATTTATATCAAAGTTCAGGGTCAGTAAAAATATCTTTATCGGACTATTGATAAACATGGTGTTTCCATATGATGCTTAAGGTATCATCGAGCCATTTATGGTAATTGCGTGCTTCTTCGTTTGAGTTATGAACAGAGAAAATAAAACCAGGATATCCACCAAATTCTGGTGGAGGTGGTGAAATGTGATTGGTTTCAAAGAAAATGATAGTTCTGGCGGTTTGAGGATGTTGTGCAACCTTATCTAGACCTAAAAATCCAGAAAACCGTCCATGACCACGAAGAGGAATAATGTAATTTGCAGCCACTTTTTCAGCTGGGAGTATATCGGGAAGGTCTAAGTTTTGTTCAGCTAAAGCGGCATTCATACATAGTTTTGCAAATGAAATCCCTGTACCTTGCTCAACAATAAAATGGGAGACACCCGATCCACCTATACGAGCGCCTATCTCAATGATATAAGGTAAATTATTAGCATCTAAGCGTAGCTCTACATGGGCAGCACCCATATTTATACCAAGAGCTTTAACTCCAGAGCATGCAGTCTCACATAAAGCAATAATTAAAGGATCATCTATATCACAGCGTTGACGATAAATTGTTTCTTCAAACCATGGTCCCTCAGGCTGTCCCTTGTCTCCAACGGCCAGAACATGTACACCTGCTGTATCAACAAAGCATTCTACGACAAACTCTTTTCCTGGCAAATACTGTTCTACGACTAAACCTACAGGTTTATTTTTATCATTAAAACGTGCCATGTCTTTATGCTGAACATTCCATACGGCTTTAATGAGATCAGGAAGTTCGGCGGAATTTTTAGCTAACATTACGCCTGTACTCGCCCATCCAGAGACGGGTTTAATAACGAGTGGATAATCCAAGGCTTGTGTTTGTGATAGGTCTTCTGGATTATCTATATAAAAGAATCCTGGTGTTCTTAAGCCTGCTTTAGCAAAAGTTTGACGCATGAGATATTTATTTCTGGTTAATGCTGCTACTTCTGGTTCAATACTTGGAGTATTGATTTTTTTTGCAGCCAAAGCTGTCCATAGGATGGCTTCTTCGCGAAGGGTCATAATCCCAGAAATATTGCGTTCTTTTGCTCCCGTTGCAAAAGTGTCTAGAGCTGCCTCTGGGTTATCAAAAACAGGAAGTTGCCAAGTTGAAGTGACTGCTGCGGGGTGTTGAGTGGGAGCGCTTTCAGCGGTATCATAAATCATTACTAATTCGATATTAGCTGCTTGTGCTGCTTCAAATATAAATGGTAATTTTGCATTGCGCTGGCAAACTAACGCGAGTTTTTTCATTTTGTTTCCTCATTAAATTTGGAGTTTTGAGAATGGCGTTTATGTTGCCATGTAGATACCTTTGATGCATCTATAAATAAGAGTGTCATCCCTATAACAACTACAATCATAGCAATTATTTTGATAATATTGAGAGAAGTGCTAGAGCCGATTATCCATTCACATGCAACCACTGCAAAAGGAGATAATACGCCGATAGTATTGGCGTATAATACGCCTCCTTCGGCTAAAACTTTTTGGTATAATACGTAAACTGGTGCCGAGCAAACAGTTCCTAAAATCAATATTTTAAATATATCTTCTAACTTAAGATATAAGAGTGGGGCAGGATCAAAAATAAATAATGGCATAAATGATGCTGCAGAAATTGTCGTGATCCAAGCCAGTGAGGTGAGCAAAGGTAGATTTTCAAGATAACGTTTAGACAATAAGCCATAAGCAGAGTAAGAAAGTGCTGCTGTTAAGGCAAGAGCTATTCCTATTAGGCTGTAATATCCACCCTCTGCACTGTTTATATTAAATGCTATAGCTGCTACACTGACAATTATCATACCGATAAGTTTTAACCATGAGAACGTAAGGCTATTCGTCAGTGCACCCAATATGTAGGTAATACCTGGAATAGTAGCGAGAACCATAGTTAAATCACTGGCTTTGAGCGATTTTAATGCACCAAAGCTGCATACAAAATATAACGAGAATCCTAACACTGATAGAATTAAAAAAGAAGGTATCATGGAAAGCAATGGTAGGGATCTGAAAACAGCTTTCTCACGAAATACTGCAATCAACCATAAGGCTACAGCAGTAGCACACAACCTAAGTCCAACTGCATGCATTACCGGTATACTGCTAACCAAATTCTTAGATAATAACCAACTTATAGAAAACAACGCCAGAATGGCAAAAGTAAATAATAATAACCGTCCTTTTAAAAAACTCACTGATTTAATTCTCCAATGACTCGCCGCGCATAATATGAGGTTGAAAAATTAAATCGTGGCTTTGAGGTTTGCGGTCTTCCAAGATTATTTTGGATGTAATCCTTCCCCCCCTTTTCAAATAGTCATAATCTAATGCTTCAAGTGCTTCTATATCTGCTATCATTAATACTATTACTTGCTTAATACGCTCCAAATAAAATTGAAGATAACTCTGATCCGTTTCAAACAATACTTTGTTACGCACCAATATTTCAAAAAGCAAGACACCTGTACCAGAACCGAATGTCATATGCTGATCAGAACCTTTTGGATAACGAAATATGCGTTCTAATAGGACAAACTCTGTTATTTCTTTCCAAAATTTGGGATGATTTTGTAGCATAATAAGCACTGTAATTAAGTTCACTTTAGTTTCTTCTAGAAGACCTGTAAACCAATTTAATTTTATATACAGATTTTTATCCAATGGTCGCGGTCCAGTATGATGTGCATAGTCATGATAATAGCCTCATAAACAGCGAACATCATAAATATCCTCTTTAGATAAGTTACAACTATGCAATTGATCGAACGAGAATTTACTATCTCTATCAAGCAAACATTCAGCTTCCACAATTGTTTGCTCATTGTAAATATCGAAGAATTTGCTGAAAAAAACAAAGCAAATGCCTGCTTATCAATTTTCTTAGCAGTCGCCCCAGATTCTGGGAATAGAACAATGCAATTGCCTTCTAAACAACCCTTTGATGCTATTCGCGTTTTTATACATTGAAAATGTAATACATAATTCTTTGTATATTTTACGTTGGCAAGATAGGCTATTTCATGACGGTAGCCTGTAACTCATTTTATCCGGAATTTTTCCGGATCAGTCCCATTCGTTGCATGCATTGGAGCCAAGGGAAATAGCGGAGCGTCTGGTAATGGTGCTTTGAATGCAGCCAAAGTGTTATCAAATTTTGGGGGAGTATTAAACTGTTGAGCATCCACCGATAAAGATCATCAGAAGTGGTATTTAAAAGTTCTGGAGATAATCCGTCAATAATATCTGCATGATAGTTCAACAGAGTGATCAATTTATTGATCATATTATTATCCGCTGAAGTTGGTTCCTCAATACTCCCATCGAGTTCTTGGTGCACACGAAATTGGTTTATCAGATTAACAATAGAAAGAAGTGCTTCAGACTGTTTCATGATAAGCTGACTTTAGTGAGTGGAGCAAAAAGACCATTGGCACTTGTCCAAAATTTTCGATAATATTTAGCTTATAGCGGTTTGTCGCAACAGACGTTGTGATACAAGCAACTGCTTTTTCAGCATTACAAAGAACGGTTGTGTCAGCATTTCTGTTGGCAAATATTTTGTCGTATTAATTAGCTAGCAAAGATTGAGGGGCAGAGTGAGTCGCTATGTTTTAATTTCATCAGACTTATTGCGTTTAGTTAAAACCATAGAGTGAGTAGGCATAATAAAGCTGTTAAACAATTGCATATCGCCTAAACGCATAAATATGAGAGTGTATACAAATCTGGGTAAGCCGTACACCTTAGAAGATATCCATCTTTTTTCTGGGTGGGTTTCTCAAAGGCTTTTTCAGGAGTTGTGTATAAGATAATACGTGATTCTAAATCAGCGGAAGAAATATTTTGATTGTGATTGTCAAGCCACTATTGTGCTGCAGCTGTGCAGTTAGTATCTGCAGGGATAAGTGTATAGATAAAAGTATTATTTTCAGATTGTATGAATTCTATACTTTTTAAGTATAATAATAGATTTAAAATAGTGCAATATTTGAAGTATATCAAGCAAAATAAGTTAAATAATTTAGTGTTTTAAAAAATATATGTATATGTGAAAGAAAATTGTGATACAATTTGGTCTTATCATTATCCTATTATGCCATAAAACATCGTTGTTTAGGAGAGTAATTGAGCAGGAAAAATTCTACGCAGGGGATATTTATTGGATATGTTAGACGAATGATTAGAATGGTTAAGCGAAGGTGAATGATACATAAAGCACACCGCTCTATCATTTTTTGATGATGAGCTTTTTTGTTTTAATATTTTGTAAAAATTGTTTTTGAAGCTGTCCGTATCGATAACATTATTGTAGGTGAATAATAGGCAAAATGGTAAAGCATGATTACCTTTACTATCAAATTCGATATACTTAGCTTTTTAATTAAGATAATATTTTAAAAATTATTCTATAGCCATGATTGTATTGAATATATGAAAGATATTATCATTGCCTTGTTTGTAAAAGAAACATGAAATATAACTCTTAAATCAGATTGGGATTGGCAAGATCTTTTTCCTTCTTTGAGGCATGGGAAGGTCGGATTAACTTTTATTAAAGTACATAAAACATTCGCTTTCTTGAAAAGATCAGAGGTAAACAAAGATGCGTGAGATTTTGGATCATTTTGATATGCCATTGAATAAGAATAAAAAGAGTTCTGTTCAAAAGATTCAAAATCTTTCATGTCAGCCGCTAGCAAAACGATTTTATAAACAAGTGAAGATTGCTTGTGAGGAAGGGCGTTTTACTATCTTATTAGATGAACGTCCCGTTAAAACGCCCGCAAGGCGTCATTTTCATGTGCCAACAGAAGTGTTTGCTGAATACGTTGCTCAGGAATTTGAGAGCCAAAAGCACGTTGTTGATCCTGCAAAAATGCCGATGACGCGTTTGGTTAATACTGTTATTGATGGTATTGCTGATGATATGCAGGTTGTTTTTGAAGATTTATTGCGTTTCGTTGCGTGTGATATGATCTTTTATCGTGCACAGACACCTAAAGAGCTGGTGCAAAAACAATCTGAACAATGGGATCCTTTATTAGATTGGGCAGAAAAAAAACTGGGTTCAAGGTTTTATTTGACAGAAGGGCTGATGCATGTGGAACAATCACCAGAAGCACTTCAAGCTGTGAGTCATTATTTACGTAGCGTTGAGTCTCCTTATATGCTTGCTGCTCTTCATATGATGACAACCTTAACGGGATCTGCTCTTATTGCTCTTGCTGTTGCTGCGGGAAACATTGATGCTGATCATGCTTGGTCTATTGCCCATTTAGATGAAGATTGGATGATGGAACAATGGGGAATAGATAAAGAAACAATGGTGCGTCGTGCTCATAAAAAAGTTGAATTTAAGGCTGCGGCTACAATTGTTACAACTTGTTTATAGGGGTTAAATTTTTTATTTACGTGCATTCTTTTTGCTCAGAGTATTTTTGTGACTTTTGGGGGATTGATTTTTACTTTTTCAAGTCCAGGAAATAGTTCATTGGTTATGTTTAAGAGCGCTTCGTCATTACCACGGATAAAATACCATTGGTTATTGTAAAATAGGGCAATAATTTCAGTTTGAATAGAGCATTTTTTTCCAGCATTTGTTGTGGTTACAAGCTCCACGGGTATAACAAAATAAGGAGTGCCATTATCAAGTGTACCTTCACGTTTTTGTTTTTGGTCAATGTTGATCGTTTCAATCTTGTAACTTTCTGCCAACCGTTCTATTTGGCTTTTCATGATTTGTCGAAATTGTGATTGACTAAGATTTTTTTTGGCGGTTAAACGGTTGATGATTTGGGGAGGAATAGCATTTAAGATGGCATTTGCATCGGCATTTTTAAGTGCTTTACTATAAGCGGATGTCGCTTTTTCAAGGGCTGTGAGTTTTTGATTGGTTATTGTATGTGCTTGAGTTGTTGATGTGATAAAGACAATGCATAAAAGAACGGGAATGAGAAAACAAATTCGCGGCATTAGAAACCTTGTTAATTCATTTGAAGAGATTCAACCCATTATAAAGGAAAAGCAGATGAGCAAAAAGCCTCTTGCGCTTTTGCATGAGAAGAATATCCACAAAAATGGAGGCTTTTGCCTCCATTTTAAAAATCAAAAGAATGCGTATTGATTGTTTAAACAGAATAGTACATGTCAAATTCAACAGGATGGGGTGTTGTTTCGTAGCGCAAGACTTCTTGCATCTTTACTTGAATGAAGGAATTAATCTGATCATCATCAAAAACGTCGCCAGCTTTAAGAAAGCCACGATCTTTGTCAAGTGCTTCAAGCGCTTCACGCAGACTTCCTGAAACAGTAGGGATTTCTTTGAGTTCTTTTAAGGGAAGATCATAAAGATCTTTATCCATAGCATGTCCGGGATGAATTTTGTTTTTGATGCCATCAAGACCAGCCATTAAAAGGGCCGCAAATGCCAAATAGGGATTTGCTGTTGGGTCTGGAAAACGAACTTCTACACGTTTTGAATTTGGTGAGGAGCTCATTGGGATACGGCAAGATGCAGAACGATTACGTGCTGAATAGGCAAGAAGAACAGGAGCTTCATAACCAGGAACCAAACGTTTATAGGAGTTTGTGGATGGGTTTGTAAAAGCATTGATTGCTTTTGCGTGCTTAATAACACCACCGATAAAAAATAAACAGGTTTCTGATAGTCCGGCATATTCATTTCCTGCAAAAATGGGTTTGCCATCTTTCCAAATGGAGATGTGGACATGCATTCCAGAGCCGTTATCACCAAAAACTGGCTTTGGCATGAAGGTTGCTGTTTTTCCATAACTGTTTGCTATTTGATGTACAACATATTTAAAAATTTGCATCTTGTCAGCCTCGCGAACGAGTGTATCAAAACGAATACCCAATTCGTGTTGGCCTGCTGCTACTTCGTGATGGTGTTTTTCGACCTGTACGCCCATATCTTTGAGTGCTGTGAGCATTTCAGAACGCATATCTTGGCAGGAATCAATCGGCGGAACAGGAAGGTAGCCTCCCTTTATTCGTGGGCGATGTCCTAGATTGCCTGTTTCATATTCCGTATCATCATTGGAGGGAAGTTCACTTGAATCGAGTTTAAACCCTGTGTTGTAAGGATCCGTTTTATAGCGCACATCATCAAAGATAAAAAACTCTGCTTCTGGACCTACATTGATTGTATCTCCAATGCCTAAAGATTTCATATAAACTTCAGCTCTTTTGGCGATAGAACGAGGATCTCTACGATAAAATTCACCAGAGACAGGATCAAGTACATTACAAAATATGACCAAAGTAGATTGAGCAAAAAAAGGATCAATATGTGCTGTTTCTGGATCTGGCATTAAAACCATGTCAGATTCATTAATTGTTTTCCAACCAGCAATTGAAGAACCATCAAACATGACACCGTCACTAAAAGTATCTTCGCTGATCTCTGCGATATCCATTGTAATGTGATGCAATTTTCCTCGTGGATCAGTAAAACGTAAATCAACAAAACGGATTTCGTTGTCTGTAATCTGTTTGATAATATCTGATGCGGTTGTCATATTCAATTTCCTTAATATGGCGTTGAGGTGGATAAAAAAGTGAATTTTCTCGTTATTTATTAAAGGGCATCGATACCGGTTTCGTCCGTGCCTATACGAATGGCATCATCAATGGAAAAGACAAATATTTTTCCATCTCCTATATGTTTGGTTTGAGCTGCTTTACGTATTGCATCAACAGTTTGTTCTAGTTTTTCATCGGACACAACAATTTCAATCTTTACTTTAGGTAGAAAGTCAACAACATATTTCGTGCCACGATAAAGTTCTGTATGTTCCCTTTGACGACCAAAACCTTTCGCTTCTGTTACTGTAATACCATGTAACCCAATTTTTTGAAGCGCTTCTTTCACTTCATCAAGTTTGAAAGGTTTTATAATGGCTTCAATTTTTTTCATGCTGAAATTATCTCCAACGTTATTTTGTCTTTTTAGACTGCATCACATTATATTGACAACTGTAAGATGTCCAACAGATACTTTGTGCACAAAAAGTCGAAAATAATGACACTCTATACTCTTTTAGGAGAGTTTCTTTTGTAGAATAAAGTCAAATACTGTTTTTTTGGAAAAAAACTTACAATTCTTGTACAAGAATTAAAATAATATAATAAAAAAGTTTTGTTTCTTTTTTGTTAGATAATACGTTGACTTATAATGATAATTAGACGTTCTCTACACTGAATGAGAAACTCTAATAGCGTGAGGTTTTCTCATTTTAGATCTTTTTATCGTCAATCAATCAAAACGATACCTTTGTATATCATGAATAGTACGAGTGTGTGGATAAAAACATTTGAAAAAAATAAAATGCTTTTTATGAAAGCTTTCGATAACTAAAGTTTTTGCAATATTAGGGAGTAGGGGGGAGACACATATTGGAAAAGAGTGTAATGATGCCGATTATGCTCCTTCATAAACGTAAAGATGGTGGTATACAATAATGGATTTATCATTATAGCATTAGGTGCCGTCGTGAAATGGGCTTGAGAGCGTTGAGGAATATTTCTTTAAAACAGATGTGTGAATCGGCAACGCAAATATATTTTGTTTGGGGCGTTTTGTCTTTTCGTGAGGAATGTGATTCTATTAAGGAACGCGATAAACAAAAGCGTGAAGCAATGGGCACTCTTCATAAGATACTGCTGCGGATTCCTTTGAAAATCGTAAAGATAAATTAAAAGGAGATGTAAAGATAGGAACTTAATTTATCCCCTTAAAACTTCGTATTCTTTCCAAATTGGGCTGTTTGGCCGTTTCAGATATAAAAAAACAGAGAATAAATACGCAATTATGCGCGCGTTCCTATGGGCAATACGAAAACTGAAACAGCTTATAAAGCGCTAAATTGTTTCAGTCTTTGCTTTAAACATGTTGCACCACTGGAATTTAGGTGTTGGTGTTTACAGGTAACAATAAAAGTACAGGCTTTGTTCGTATGCTGTATTTACAATGGAAAGCGTTTTTAAGAATTGGAATTATAGGGAGAGGGGCGCAGTAAAACATCTTTTAGAAATTTTCCCGTGTAGGAAGCAGGAACCTTAATGATGTCTTCAGGGCGTCCAATTGCAACAATTTCACCACCACGATCTCCACCTTCTGGTCCTAAATCAATAATCCAGTCGGCTGTCTTTATAACATCAAGGTTATGTTCAATGACTATAACTGTGTTGCCTTGCTCGACTAGTTCATGCAGCACTTCAAGAAGTTTGGAAATATCGTGAAAATGTAAACCTGTTGTCGGTTCATCCAAAATATAGAGTGTCCGTCCCGTTGTTTTACGTGAAAGTTCTTTCGCAAGTTTCACACGTTGTGCTTCTCCACCAGAAAGTGTGGTTGCTTGCTGTCCTACTTTTATGTAACCTAATCCTACTTTAATGAGAGTTTCCATTTTATTATGAATAGCGGGAATAGCTTGGAAAAATTCCTCTGCCTTTTCAATTGTCATATCCAAAATATCGGCTATAGACTGTCCTTTGAATTTTATTTCTAGTGTTTCTCGATTATAGCGTTTTCCTTTACAGACATCGCAAGTAACATAGACATCAGGTAAAAAGTGCATTTCAATTTTTATGACTCCATCACCTTGACATGCTTCGCAACGTCCCCCTTTAACATTAAATGAAAAACGCCCAGCTTTGTAACCACGGGCTTTTGATTCTGGGAGATCGGCAAACCACTCACGAATCGGTGTAAAAGCGCCTGTATAGGTTGCTGGATTAGAGCGTGGGGTGCGTCCAATTGGGGACTGGTTGATATCAATGACTTTATCAAGAAATTCTAATCCTTCAATTTTGTCATAGCTGGCAGGGCTGTGATGAGAGCCCATGATATGATGTGATGCTGCTTTGAAAAGCGTTTCAATAAGAAATGTTGACTTTCCTCCTCCAGAAACACCAGTTATGCATGTGAAGGTTCCAAGAGGAATATTCGCATTGATATTTTTGAGGTTATTTCCTTTGGCGCCGATGACTTTAAGTGTTTTCGTTTTTGATATTTTGCGTCGCTCTGTAGGCATTTTAACAGCCATTTTTCCTGAAAGGTATTGGCCTGTGAGAGAGGCTGAATTTTCTATAATTTCCTGCGGTGTTCCTTGCGCTATGATTTCTCCACCATGAACGCCCGCGGCAGGCCCCATATCGACAACATAGTCTGCTGTGAGAATAGCATCTTCATCATGTTCAACAACAATAACTGTATTGCCAAGATTGCGCAAATGGCGCAGCATTTCCAACAGGCGTTCGTTATCGCGTTGGTGTAAACCGATAGATGGTTCATCTAAAATATAAAGAACGCCTGTAAGACCAGAACCAATTTGAGATGCCAACCGAATGCGTTGGCTTTCTCCACCTGAAAGCGTTCCTGAATTTCGAGACAAGGTAAGATATTCCAATCCTACATGATTTAAAAAAGCCAAACGTTCACGAATTTCTTTTAAAATACGTACGGCGATATTACGTTGTTTTTCTGTGAGATATTGATGAACATTGGCAAACCAATCATCTGCTTTTAGAATAGAAAGATCTGATATTTGCCCAATATGCATTCCGTTGATTTTTACAGCAAGTGCCTCTGGTTTTAAACGATAACCGTGACAAGCTGGGCAGGGCGAAGAAGACATATAACGTTCGATTTCTTCTCGAGACCAAGCAGAATCGGTTTCTTTCCAGCGTCTCTCCATATTAGGGATGATTCCTTCAAAAGGTTGGGTCGTTTTATGCGAACCAGAATTATTTTTATAGATAAAAGAAATTTCATCTCTTTTTGTACCGTAGAGAATAGCCTGTTGTGCTTCATTAGAGAGTTCACACCATTGATCTGTGAGTTTGAAACCGTAAGCTTTTCCTAATGCTTCTAGGGTTTGGCTATAATAAAGTGAATCCGATTTAGCCCAAGGAGCAATGGCGCCATTTTTGAGGGTAAGATTTTTATTGGGCACAATTTTCAGTGGATCCATTGCTTTTTTGATGCCCAGTCCATCGCAGAGAGGACAGGCGCCAAAAGGATTATTGAACGAAAAAAGGCGTGGTTCAATTTCAGGAATAGAAAAACCCGATACAGGGCAGGAAAACTTTTCTGAAAAAATGAGCCGTTTGTGTGTATTATTTTTCGACTTATGAGCAGATTCCTTTGTCGTTTCTTTTTGTGTCAAGGGTTGGTCTGCCATTTCAGCAATGGCAAGCCCATTTGCTAGCTGTAAACAGGTTTCTATACTATCAGCCAAGCGAGAGGTGATATCCTTCTGTACAACAATGCGGTCTACCACGACATCGATGTCGTGTTTATATTTTTTATCAAGAGGTGGAATATCAGCGATTTCATAGAATTTTCCATCAACTTTAGCGCGTTGAAATCCTCTTTTTAAAAGTTCTGTTAGCTCTTTTTTATATTCTCCCTTTCGTCCTCGCACCAAAGGGGCCATAATAAAAATTCGCGTTCCTTCTGGTAAGGACATAATTTGATCCACCATTTGGCTTACTGTCTGGCTTTCAATAGGAAGTCCTGTCACAGGAGAATGAGGAATACCAATACGTGCAAAGAGAAGACGCATATAGTCGTGGATTTCAGTAACGGTACCTACCGTTGAACGAGGGTTGCGACTGGTTGTTTTTTGTTCAATGGAGATAGCTGGAGAGAGACCGTCTATGCGGTCGACATCGGGTTTTTGCATGACTTCCAAAAATTGGCGTGCATAGGCTGAAAGGCTTTCGACATAGCGGCGTTGTCCTTCAGCGTAAATTGTATCAAAAGCTAAGGATGATTTTCCTGATCCGGAAAGTCCTGTTATAACAATAAGTTTGTCACGAGGCAGATCGAGATCAATATTTTTAAGGTTATGCTCACGTGCACCGCGAATGGAGATATATTTTTGATAAGTCATATTTTATCCTTGGCATATGTGACAAAAACTGAGCACCTAAAATGGAATAAAACTGTTTTTTTAGAATTACAATGTGTTTAACTGCTTTAATGCTAAAGGAAGGTATAAGTTTTGTGAAAAGAAAAATACAAATGAGCAGCTTTTTATTCTCTCGTGGTGGAATAAACTATGCGTCTTTATCATCTTTTGTTATAATTACACGGATACAATATTGGGAAAGGATAGCAATATCCATATTGAAGGTCAATTGCAGACATGTAAATTGAAGGTCGAGATGGTTATAACTGTTATAAAACAGAGTATTTTACGAATTAAAATTTTGGAGTTTATGCGATGGCTGGTAGCCTTAATAAAGTTATTTTGATTGGTAATCTTGGTGCGGATCCTGAAATCCGCCGTTTGAATTCTGGTGACCAAGTGGCAAATTTACGTATTGCTACTTCAGAAAGTTGGCGTGATCGGAATACAAATGAGCGAAAAGAACGCACTGAGTGGCATAATATTGTTATTTTTAATGAAAACCTTGTCAAAGTTGCAGAGCAATATTTAAAAAAAGGCAGCAAAATTTACATTGAGGGGCAGTTACAGACACGAAAATGGCAAGATCAAAATGGAAATGACCGTTATACAACAGAGGTTGTTTTGCAAAAGTACCGTGGCGAATTACAAATGCTTGATGGGCGGGGCGCCGCGGGCGGGGAGCAAGGAGCAAGTCAAGGGGGGAGTTATAGTGGTGGCTTTGCCGATAGTAACTCAAATCAGAGAAATACGTTTGGTCAAAATAATAATCAATTGGGAGAAGATTTTTCACACAAATTAGATGATGACGTACCTTTTTAAGAGTCATTATTTGTCGTATTACGATTACTTTATGATTTGTTTGTTTCAGATTTTTGAAGTTTAGCGAAGTGAAAATTGTTGATTATTATTGGTAATTTTAACATAAATTAATAACATATTGAAAAATATTGTTAAATTTCTTTTTTGTCATGGGGGAGAAATTAGCATTTTGGTGTATTTTTCGATATAAATAAAGTGAAATGATTCTTTTTTGAAAGTTTTAAAATTGTGACCGATCTTACTCCACACCCAGAACGTGATGTGCTAACCGGTATTGAACCAATCAGTATTATTGATGAAATGCAACGCTCCTATCTCGATTATGCGATGAGCGTGATTGTTTCACGTGCACTTCCTGATGTTCGTGATGGTCTTAAGCCTGTTCATCGACGTATCCTTCATGCTATGAATGAGATGGGGCTTTCTTTCAATAAGTCATATCGTAAATCTGCTGGTGTTGTTGGTGAGGTTATGGGGAAATTCCATCCCCATGGTGATGCTTCAATTTACGATGCTTTAGTGCGTATGGCGCAGGACTTTTCTTTAAGAAATCCATTGATTGATGGTCAGGGAAATTTTGGTTCCGTTGATGGTGATCCACCCGCGGCCATGCGCTATACTGAGTGTCGTTTAGAAAAAGTTTCAGAAGAACTTTTAGCTGATATAGATAAAGATACTGTTGATTTTCAGGATAATTACGATGGGCGTGAGCGTGAACCGGTTGTCTTACCAGCGCGTTTCCCCAATCTTTTGGTTAATGGGTCAGGGGGGATTGCTGTGGGAATGGCAACCAATATTCCTCCCCATAATCTTGGTGAAGTCGTTGATGGTTGTATCGCTTTGATTGACAATCCCGATATCACACTCGATAAAATAATTGAAATTATTCCTGGTCCGGATTTTCCTACAGGGGGCATTATCCTCGGCCATTCTGGTGTTCGTGCCGCTTATGAAACAGGGCGTGGCTCAATCATTATGCGTGCTAAAGTTGAGATCGAAGAAATTCGCAGTGGTCGACAAGCAATTATTGTGAGTGAGATCCCCTATCAAGTTAATAAGGCAACGATGATTGAGAAAATGGCCGAATTGGTGCGCGATAAACGCATTGAGGGAATCTCTGATTTGCGTGACGAATCTGATCGTGATGGATATCGGGTCGTTATTGAGCTGAAGAAAGATGTCGTTGCGGAAGTTGTTTTAAACCAATTATATCGGTATACGCCTCTACAGACTTCCTTTGGTTGTAATATGGTTGCTTTGAATGGGGGAAAACCCGAACAGATGACGTTGCTTGATATGCTTCGTGCATTTGTTTCTTTTCGGGAAGAAGTTGTCAGTCGGCGAACAAAATATCTTTTGCGTAAAGCGCGTGAGCGAGCACATGTTTTGGTCGGTCTTGCCCTTGCTGTTGCCAATATTGATGAAATTATAGCACTTATTCGCAAAGCTCCTGATCCGCAGACAGCACGTGCACAGTTAATGGAACGACGCTGGCCAGCAATGGATGTCGCGCCTTTGATTAAACTTATTGATGATCCTCGTCATATTATTCATGAGGATGGTACTTATAATCTCTCTGAAGAACAGGCGCGTGCTATTTTAGAATTGCGTTTGCAACGATTGACAGCCCTTGGGCGTGATGAAATCGCTGATGAATTGAATAAAATTGGTGTGGATATCGCTGACTATCTTGATATCTTGGCATCACGCGTACGCATTATGTGTATTGTTAAGGATGAGTTGAGTGCTCTTCGTGAGGAATTTGCAACGCCGCGACGTACCGTATTTGGTTTTGGTAGTGCTGAGATGGAGAGTGAAGATCTGATCGCACCAGAGGATATGGTGGTAACGGTGAGCCATAGTGGCTATATTAAACGTGTGCCTCTTAATACCTATCGTGCACAGCGACGTGGTGGTAAGGGGCGTTCTGGTATGTCCACGAAGGATGAGGATTTTGTAACGCGGTTGTTTGTTGCCAATACGCATACGCCGGTTCTTTTCTTTTCATCACGTGGAATTGTTTATAAGGAAAAAGTTTGGCGACTGCCGCTGGGGACACCCCAATCGCGTGGGCGGGCTTTGATCAATATGCTTCCTTTACAACCAGGTGAGCGTATTACAACGATTATGCCTTTGCCTGAAGATGAAGCGAGCTGGAGTGCATTGGATGTTATGTTTGCGACAACACGTGGAACTGTGCGTCGTAATAAATTATCAGATTTCGTTCAAGTTAATCGTAATGGTAAAATTGCAATGAAACTTGATGAAGAAGATGAAATTCTTTCTGTTGAAACCTGTACAGAACATGATGATGTTGTTCTAACAACAGCCAATGGACAATGTATCCGTTTTCCAGTTGTTGATGTTCGTGTCTTTGCTGGGCGTAATTCTGTGGGAGTTCGTGGTATCAATTTAGCTAAAGGCGATAAAGTCATTTCGATGACAATTTTAGAGCATGTCGAGGCGACATCCATTGAGCGTTCTGCTTATATTAAACGTGTAATGAATGAACGACGTGCTTCTGGTGCAGATGCTGATGTTGAAGATATTGTAACTCTTGATGAGGAAGATGGGGGTGCTGAAACAGAGTTAACAGATGAACGTTATGCAGAACTTCATGCACGTGAACAAATGCTTTTAACGGTGAGTGAGTTTGGTTATGGTAAACGCTCTTCGTCTTATGAGTTCCGGATTTCGGGACGTGGCGGAAAAGGGATTCGTGCAACGGATCCATCTAAAACAGCTGAAATTGGTAAATTAGTAGCGGCTTTTCCGGTGAAGGCGCAAGATCAAATTATGTTGGTATCAGATGGGGGACAGCTTATTCGTGTCCCTGTTGAGGGAATTCGTACGGCTGGGCGCTCAACTAAGGGAGTCACAATTTTTAATACAGCCAAAGGTGAAAGAGTTGTATCGGTTGAACGTATTTCTGAACCTGAAGATGATACGAGTTCATTAGATGATGAAGGTGAGAAGCATTCTGATACAGTTGATATGAGCGAAGAAAAATAATTTTGAAGAGGATGGAGTAAAATCATGAAAATTGCTCTTTACGCAGGTTCTTTTGATCCTCTTACAAATGGTCATCTTGATGTTTTGAAAGGGTGTTTTGTGTTAGCTGATAAGGTGATCGTCGCTATAGGGATACAGGCTGACAAAAAAACACTCTTTAGCTTTGAAGAGCGTGTTGATTTCATTACGCAGGTAGGGAAAGACTTGTTTGGTGCGGATTCTAATCGATTGCAGGTTCTTTCATTTAGCAACCTTCTAATTGAGAAGGCGCGTGAAGTTGGTGCTTCATTTCTCATTCGTGGATTGCGTGATGGTACTGATCTTGATTATGAAATGCAAATGGCAGGGATGAATGGCGTTATGGCTCCTGAATTGCAAACTGTTTTTTTGCCGGCAAGCGTTTCTGGGCGTGCGATAACTTCTACATTGGTACGCCAAATTGCCTCTATGGGAGGTGATGTAACACCATTTGTACCGCCCAATATTGCACAAGCTTTGAGCTCGAAATTCCAATCTTTTAGGGGAGAATAATTGTGTCTCGTAGAATTTTTGCTGTTTTGATATGTGTGTTTTGTTTTTTTTCATTATCCGCTGTCGCCGGTAATTCTAGTCCAGCGAGTGATGCAAGCCTTCTTGTTTTATCTCTCAAAGATGGTGATGTCATTATTCGTCTGCGTCCTGATTTGGCGCCAAAACATGTTGCGCAAATCAAAAGATTAACAGAAGAGGGGGCCTATAATAATGTTGTGTTTCATCGCGTTATTCCTAATTTCATGGCACAAACTGGTGATGTAAAGTTTGGAAAAAAAGGCAGTAGAGATTTTGATCTGAAACGCGTTGGTATGGGTGGCTCAAATTATCCCAATATACCGGCAGAGTTTTCAAAGCAGCCGTTTAAACGTGGTACTGTTGGGATGGCACGGTCACAAGATCCGGATTCCGCGAATTCTCAATTCTTCATTTGTTTTGATAATGCTGCTTTTTTAAATGGTCAGTATACGGTTGTTGGAGAGGTTATAAAGGGGATGGATGTTGTTGATAAAATAAAAAAAGGTACGACAAGTAATAATGGATCTGTAAAAAATCCTGATGTTATTAATGCTGCTACTTTACAAGTTGAGAAATGAATCAAAGGAGCTTTCCATATGGCTGAGAATAAAAATCCAGAGAATACTTTAATTCTTGAAACAACAAAGGGCAGAGTTGTTATTGAGCTTTTGGCTGATTTAGCGCCAAAACATGTTGCACGTATTAAAGAATTGGTACGTGAAGGTGCTTATGATAATGTTATTTTCCATCGCGTTATTGATGGTTTTATGGCGCAAACTGGCGATGTCCAATTTGGAAAGAAGGATAGTGAAAAATTCAATTTATCCCGTGCGGGTATGGGGGGGGCAGAAAAACCAAATTTAACAGCAGAGTTTTCAAATCTTTCTCATAAACGTGGTACAGTTTCTATGGCACGTAGTCAGAATCCAAATTCTGCTAATTCTCAGTTTTTTATTTGTTTTACAGATGCTCCGTGGCTTGATCGTCAATATTCCATATGGGGACAGGTTGTTGAAGGTATGGAAAATGTTGATAAAATTAAACGTGGTGAACCTGTTGCAGATCCAGATTCAATTACCAAAGCCGTTATTGCTGCGGATGCAAAATAGTATAAATTATACTGACTTCAATTGTAAATTTCTAAGAAAAAATACTCTTTTCTGATCAATAAAGGCACACAAAACTCTTTTGTAGTACCACACTTACCTTTTATAATTTCGAGCTAAGAATTGTCCATATATTTACTTCAATGGGATCTTTCTGAAGAGTATAATGTAAAGGATTTGTACAAACAGCTGTCAGAATAAGAAAACGCAAAGTCTGTTATGTTATGGTTGTTGTTTGGAAAAGTGTTTTATAAAAAATTCGGCATTTCTCTTCAATTCATTGTTGGTCTATTAATGGTTTTATGATGTTACTTTCCTGAGAGAGCGTGTGCTTTTGTTGCTGCTTGTAAATCAACATCCAATCCTAATGCAGCAGCACACATATTAATACGGATAAGAGCCTTATGAGCTGCTCCAGTTTTCCTAGCAAGGTGGAAAACCATCATTTATGTATATCTCATTGGTGTCATCTTTAAAACAAGAAGACAGTTTAATCTTAGAAGAATGTAGAGGCGCAGAGGTGAAATAAATGGCTAGTCTTGCCATATTCTTTTTAATTCAGCTTTACTTTTTTAAAAAGTATCTAAAGCGATATCATTTAAATAATGAAGGTTATGCATAGCCTTACGCTTTTATTTTTCTCGTTTTTTAATAGAGGAACGCTCCAAACGGAATATACTTAATGTTGCACATTTACGTGTTTTTTTAAGAAGCATTTCTCAGTACGGCCGCATTTGCTCACACGGATCTTACAATGTACAAATGATGAAGATGCTCTACGTGCCAGTGAATCCCTTACCTCCGTACA
>NZ_JBHILP010000011.1:0-79618 GCF_042193375.1 Bartonella sp. TT67HLJMS | reverse complement strand
TGTACGGAGGTAAGGGATTCACTGGCACGTAGAGCATCTTCATCATTTGTACATTGTAAGATCCGTGTGAGCAAATGTGGCCATGCTATGCCCGCACTGATTCCAATAGAAAATAGTGCTAAGCAAATAATAAAAATATATTCGAGTGTGGAAACTTCTGTTGGGATGAGCCATAAAAGAATCGCTATGCCTAACAGTTTAAATAGGGGCGAGTATATAATGATGTTGCGAATTTTTTTTGTGGAGACAGCAGCACTTGAGAGGGCTCCACACGTCCACCCTAGGCTCATAAGTGCTGCTATATAACCGGCTATAAGGGGAGCTTGTCCATGAAGTTCTTGAAGAAAAAGTGGTAAATAAAGTTCTATACTGTACACGACTGTTGTCATCACGAGTATTAATGCGTAAACGGGAAAAATTTCAGAAGAGAAAGAAAAGGATTTGCGCGGCAACATAGGATGAAAGCTATATGATTCGATTTTTGCTAGAACAAAGAGAAGACTAAGTCCGATAACTAATCCGCAAATTTTTGCCATTGTTGTGTCCATAGCTCCTCCAACAGAAATGATAAAAATCAATAAGGTGAGTATGAAAAGCTGGAGAAGAGGGAGGGGGGATGTTGGAACATAGTTTTCATTCTTTTTAGGTAAAACTCTAAGAGCTATGAGCAAGAAGATTATCGCTAATATGCCGATAACCCAAAAGGATGCTCTCCATACGCCATAATGTACAGAAATGCCACCGATAGCTGGTCCTAACAAGGTTGATATTCCCCACATTCCAGAGATAACACTTAATGCGTGTGACCATAAAGAGGGGCTGAAAATAATACGTACCATGGAATAGGATAGAGATAACAAAGAACCACTTCCCAATCCTTGAATAAAGCGTCCTATTAAAAATAATGACATAGACGAAGAAATGCTGCAGAGGAAAGTGCCTAGGGTAAAGATAAGTCCAGAGATAACATAAGCGTTGCGAGGACCTAATTTTCCTAATATTTTTGTTGCAAGTGAAGTACCAAGGAGTGAAGCTGTAATAAAGACAGTCGCCACCCAAGAATAATATATCTCACTGCCAATATGATTCATAAGGGAGGGTAAAATAGTAATAACAATATAGACGTTGGTGGCGTGTAATACAACACCACCTGTAAACGTTAAAAAGCAAAGACCATTTTTACCTAATAAAAGCGCAGACCAGCTTTGTTTTTTCACTGTTTTTTGCTATTTAATAAAAATTTACCCTCTTTTTACTTATAAGGTACTTCTTTGAATTTGCCAAGAGAAATTCAAAGCTCTGTTTAGAGCTTTGAATTTTAATTTAAGTAATAACTTAATTGCCCATTGCTTTTTTGAGATTCTCATCAATTTTGTCGAGGAAACCTGTTGTAGAAAGCCATTTCTGTTTAGGCCCAATCAAAAGTGCGAGATCTTTAGTCATAAAACCCTCTTCGACGGTTTTAATACAAACTTCTTCCAATGTCGCGGAAAAGCTTTTTAATTTCTCATTGTTATCTAGTTTAGCACGGTGTGCCAGTCCACGCGTCCATGCGAAAATAGATGCAATAGAATTTGTTGATGTTTCTTCGCCTCTTTGATGCTGACGGTAATGGCGTGTTACGGTGCCGTGTGCTGCCTCTGCTTCAACAATTTTACCATCTGGTGTCATAAGAACAGAAGTCATGAGACCGAGAGAACCAAAGCCTTGGGCAACAATATCAGATTGAACATCACCATCATAGTTTTTACATGCCCATACATAGCCCCCTGACCATTTAAGTGCAGAAGCAACCATATCATCAATGAGGCGGTGTTCGTAATATAATTTACGATTTTCAAATTCAGTTTTAAATTCCGTATCAAATATTTCTTGAAAGATATCTTTAAAACGACCATCGTAAGTTTTTAGAATGGTATTTTTTGTTGAAAGATAAACTGGGACATTCCTTTGTAGTCCATAATTAAAGGATGCTCGGGCAAAATCACGAATTGACTCATCAAGGTTATACATAGCCATAGCAACCCCTGCGCTTGGGGCATCAAAAACATCATGTTCAATAACTTGATTGTCATCACCTACAAATTTAATACTTAATTTCCCTTTTCCTGGAAATTTAAAATCTGTTGCCTTGTACTGATCACCAAAAGCGTGACGTCCAATAATAATTGGCTTTGTCCAGTTAGGAACAAGGCGAGGGACATTTTTACAGATAATGGGTTCGCGAAAAATGACTCCTCCTAAAATATTGCGGATTGTGCCATTAGGTGATTTCCACATTTTTTTTAGGTTAAATTCTTTAACGCGTGCCTCATCAGGTGTGATGGTTGCACATTTTATACCAACCCCATATTTTTTGATAGCATTGGCAGAATCGATAGTTACCTGATCATTTGTTGCATCACGATTTTCGACGGAAAGATCATAATATTTGAGATCAATGTCGAGATAGGGATGGATTAATTTATCTTTGATATATTTCCAGATGATACGAGTCATCTCATCCCCATCAAGTTCAACAACGGGGGTTTCTACTTTGATCTTTGCCATTAGAAGTCCTTTTTTTTTAAGCGATACTACTTTATAGCACTTTCAAGTTTATAATGAAAAGTAAAAACAAGGGAAAAAAGCACTCAAATATGAGCTTTTAGAATCTATGATCAATAGAGTGTAAATTTTGTTGGAGGGTTTAATTTTTGAAAAGAAGTGATGTGTTTGCAAATCTATAATTATTCTATGATTGATGAAGAATCTGTTTAATAGATAAGGTAGTTAGATCACTGGGGGGCAGGAATTATGCATTTTTATTATCAGAGTTTCCATTTAATAAGTTGATCGTATTCTAAATTATAGTTTCTTGATTTGTTGTGTTAGGTGAATAAGAATCTATTTTTATATCGCATTTCAATTCTAAGATTACGGTCTGTTTGTTTATAGAAAAGTTTAATGTAATACAAAGGCACCGTAATTAAAAATGCTTCATATAAGATGTGTTTTGGGGTGAATTTTAGTTTTGAAGGTTGGAAGAAACGTATAAATGATGTGGCTGGTTTTAATTTAAAAATTAACGGTATACGCGAAAATATGGCTCATAAACTCACCAGATCACGAGCTAGAACCCTCTAATTTTTATATTTTATCGATTTTTATTGTTATTAACTGTGCGCAGTAAAACACTATCCTCGAAATGCAACAAAGAAATCAATTATCTAATGATTCTTGTGTCTTTTTTACGAAGAGATCCCTTTAAAAATCTTATTCCCTCGTTTTTATTTATGCATTCCTCATTTTTAAAAATACAAATAAAATGAATGTATTACACATAGAAAAAAGGATTATGGTACGCCCCAAGGCGCGGGTATAGAGTAAATAAAATCAAAGAATTATATAGAATATAAGGGAATTAATGAATTTTGATTTTATTACGTTTTTTTTGTCTCTACCCCTAACTTTTTTGGAGCTTTTTTATAGCTTCAAGAGCTAGTCTTTTACGATCTGCACTCTTTGTATAAAGGGATGCCATCTGATCTTCTGTTCAGCCAAAAATTTCTTTCAATTGTGATACTGTTGCTCCAGAATTAGCTGCACGTGTTGCTGCTAATTTTCTTAAGCCATTCGCCATATCTTTTCTCTTTACATTGAGATGCAATTCACATGTGGCGTGAATCACGCATTACTTGAAAGTTGTTAGGAAGGGGGGGGGCTAGGAGCCATTTGTGAAGAGAAGCACCCCCATATGTAAAAAATCTGTAAGTTTATTTTTTAGATGTGCTTAATTTCATATTTCCAATCAGGCAATTGAGTGAGAGCTAATGCGAGTTGTCCTCTGTGACATATGCATACATTGGCTTCAAAACAGGTGATTGCAACGCGCTTTTTGTTTAAAAAAATTTGATATAATTTGTTTATTGCACAAGAATTATTCTTGAGAGTTGTATTTTGATAATCTTCAAAAAGGCGGTCATAATCTTTTTGTGTTTTCAAATTTCTTCGTTTTTCAGAAGTAATTCCAAGTTCAGGCATATGCATATATTCAATATCAATGTTGCTTACAGCTTGCTCTAATTGCCTTTTTGAAAATCCATGTTTTCTACTTATTGGATTTTTACGAACATCACATAAAGTTTTGATATTGTTTTCTATGAGACAACTAAGATAATTTTCAAGGGACCTACCTTCATAGCCAATGGTAAAAAAACAAAATTCCTCATCTTTAGCAGGCTGTATGATAATATGTTTGATGTTACACACGTTTAATTTCCTTATGTAAAAGGGTGGGGGTGCTCGTAGATATGCGGACCCCCATAAGGTTAAGCAGCTTTTGTTGAGAGTTGTTTTATCTCTTGTTCTATCTCTGCTACAAAGGCTTCAACAGCTTGATTGATCTGTTCAATTTGTTGATCATCACGGAGAACACGCTTGACTTTCATGCGCAAGTGAGAGGATTCCCCAGCAAAACGTAGGTCATAGCTTACGAAATCACACCACTTTCGTCTTGTACAAGCAGATTATGGTTATAAGACCTTATACCCCTTTGTAAGGTTATCACACTCATTATGTGAGCATGCTTTAATAAGCTTATTCAGTTTCTCTAATTTCTAATTTTGGTAGTTTTTTCACGATTTTCATTGTTTTTAAACTTACGGTAATAATCCTTTGAAACAACTCCAATGGATAAGCAGGATTTCCAACGGTTTCAACAGCATAGCGATTGGCATCATTAATAATGCCACTCTTTTTATCTGTTTTTACACATTGACGCTCCATAACCCATTCAAGAGCGGGTTTACCATTGACGATATACTCATAAGCTTCAAGAGGGATATCTGTTATTGTGATATTGCTGTTGTAGATAACAGTTGATTTATCCTTTTCCTTACTATTCTTAATTTTTGCGAATTTCATTTCAGTCACATAATAGAATTTCTCAGAATTAGAGATGTCAGTTAATTTTGGATTACCCTTTTAAAGGCACGGAATAAGATTCTACAGTTTCATAACTCACGTACAAATGACTGAGTTCACGCCCTGTTACAACAGAGCTCCGTTTTCGTATAAGGGGTTTAATTCTCTTCAAAAGAATCAAAACGAAGCTTATTAAATCCATTTTGAACGAATTGAGAAAAAATGCAGAAAAATGCTAAAAAGCCGATATTTTTTTCAAAAGAGTTTTTAAATGCTGTTTATCCGCAGCCCATGAGAGAGATCAGATCAGCAAAATAGTGAAATTTGCTGCTTATTCTATGGAAAAAAGACAAATGAAGCATGTGCTTTTAAAATATCATAATGATTATTTTGATAGGTTTTATGAGTCACTAAAATAATCTAGTTTGTCAGTTCAATTTACAAACACAAACTGACAAATATATATTATGGATTGTATTTAAGGTTGTATTGTCGATATAGGTTGTGTCGTTAAAATGCTAACATATTGAAATACAATGTTTTTAATTTTCTCTCATTTAAAAAATAATATAGGAGCTAGAATGAACTGACAAGACTGACAAAACTCTTCTGATAAGGCCACTCAGATCATTTGCTTTTGGAAAAAAGTTCCTTGATGAGAATGCCATAAAAAGAGTTTTGCGTGGTTGTCTTAAAGACTTCAAAAGAGATTTCTTTATTGTTTTATGCTGTTGTTTTTAACCAAAGGATGCCATTCATACCGTCTATCAGGACGCCGACCTAATTCATTCCCCTCTATAGGAAATTCACGAATATAGTTACAACGACATAAAAGCTCTAAAGCTTGCTTAACGGCTCCATTGTCTTTTAAAGACCTCCAACACCTTCTATAGATATCTCTTGCCGTAAAAACATCGGGTAAATGATCACAGCGCTCTACAATTAATTTTGCACGCTCTGCTGTTAATGTATCATTCGCCGCATAAAGACGTTTTGCATGGCTTATCAAATTTTTCCCAATACAAGGCTCTCTCAAGGGCATCTCTATTGATTTCAAAACGCCCCCCTTCACTCAATTCAAAAATCAATGCAAGGGTTGGTATGGTTTTATTCATTTTCAAAAGATGCGCTTGTAAACTTGATGAGAAATGACCTCCTTTGATTGTTCTTTGAAAATTTTCCCACTATTCACGAAACATCTCTTGGGCTTCGGCAGAAAAGCGTATAGTTATCGGATATTTTGGTGATCCTAATGGTTTATCATAAAGAGAACGAAAAATTCTTTGATAACTTTCCCATGCCTTTTGATTAGGAGGTCTATCAACCCATAACTGCTCTTGTCGTTCATCGGGAAAGATCAGCATTTGAAACCGTTGCATAAGACCATCATCGTTTATTCCACGGTGCATGTCTTGAATAATGGGAATAATACGTGCAGGTTGAATACCCCCTATAATAGAGACAGTTGCATTGGGAATAAAAATGGTTCCCCGTCCTATACGGTCATAGGTGTAAGACTTATTGCCATTAAAAGCTGTTAGATAGAAAGAACGGTCTGATTGATATTCCTTTCTTGCCAGATTAGATAAAAAACCAGCTAATTCATCACGAACCAACAAGAGACCACGGGGGTTTTCTTTTAAGAGTTCCCCAAGCTTTTCAACGGTCACATCATTGACGATAAGACGGCGTTTTATAGAACTGTCATCTTCCTCACTTTCTTTGTGTTCAAGAGTTTGTGAAAGAAGAGCAAGGGCTTGTTCTTCGTCTTGATCTTTGAGTGCTTTGTAGGCTTGTTTTTTCTTTTCTCGTTTATCTAATTCACTAAGAATATCTTTCTTTTCTTGCTGTTCTTTCTTCTTTAACCATTCTTGATGCCATTCCTCTTGAAAAACATCGAGACGTGCTAAAGCAGCTTCCATGGTATCTGTTTTCATAGTTGAAGGTTCCCCCACAATGGCACCCCAGAGATTAGGAACAATTTTCCAATTGGCATGTTGTTTTGGAGCAACCCGCACGCCATTTCCAATGACAGCAGACAATCCACATAAAGCAGAGATAGCAATAAAATCGAGAGAAGATTGTTGAAGATCGGCAACCTCATAAATATAGTCCATTAATGGCATTGGAAGCTGTAATAAGCTAAAAGGTTCGACAGGTAAGAGAGCCGTAGCAATCGGTTTTAATTGCCCCCAACCATTTTGTTGCAAGGCTTGTTCATAAGAAAATGGCTTTTAAACAAGTATTTTCGTTTAAAGAGACATTATCGTTATCATTGATGGGAGTATTTTCATTATTGTTTTGTAAATTACTATCTTTCATAGTTTCCCTCTTTTAAGAAAGTAATACGTTATTAAAATCAGTTCCTTTTGGAGCTTGCATCATAAAGACCTCAAAGCCATGGCTATAGGCACGCGCAGCGAGGTTAAAACCTGCTTTACGACCCACATCATCGCCGTCCATTGCAATGGTGAGACACCCTTTTGTAAGGGGGTAAATTCACACGCATCATGCCACTGGTTGAAAGGAACGCCCATAAATTAACGGGCTCTGATAACAACCCAGACAGCAGAGCCAGACCGGTTTCAATGCCCTCACAAATGACCAGATGTTTGGGATTGGCTTGACTTAAGTGCATGTCACCACCCGTTACAGATCCCAACATGGCTTTTTCTGGTTTTTGGTCTGTTTTGCATCCATTGTCTTTTAAAAAGGTTCTATGGATTGCAAAGGAGCCAGCTCCTTAACAAGAGCGACTAACGCGGGTAGCGTCATTCCTAATGGATGAGGGCATTTATCGTAAAAGCGTAAATCAGTAGGCAATTCACATGTAATATCACGCATACGTAAATAGGTTTCTGCTAAAGTATTTTCGATTGGTTGGCTTTGTTGCCAAATTGCTTTTGCTCTCTCTGCTTTCTGTTTTGCTCGTTTGAGATCAGCACAAAACTGTTTTGAGAAAGAGAGCGTCTGATCATAAGCTTTATCAAAAAAGGCTTGTTTTCCAAGGAAGCCAATTCTAATGAGCGCTTGTATAATCTCTCTAAAAGAGCAGCCAGTATAACAAGTGAGTAAAAGACGCCCATCATGTCCATTGGCAAGGGATAAGCTAGGCAGCCTATCATCATGAGCAGGGCAACGGGCTGTTCCATAACGCCCATGCCAAACTCCATGCAAGGCACGTGTAATGCCCCGTGCATTTATAAAAGAACACATCATTTTTAATTCTATAACGTTGCGTCATAGGACGGATTGTGCACTCTCTAGGGTGATGAGTTTGAGAAAGCCTTGTCCGTCCTTACGTGACAAGTTTTTTTTATGCCGCGTCACTTTGACGTTGCTGTTTTGCTTGCTCGATGACATTCAAAAGATCCGATTGTAACCAACGCGACAAAAAGCCAAATTTTAAGGGCTTTGGGAGAGATCCATTGGTCACATGGCGCCGGAATGTTGAAACACTCATATGAAGCATTTTTGCACTTTCACGGTCTGTTAAAAGAATATCATTTTCTGTCATACTAAAATCCTTTCTATCAAAAAATGGTAACAAATCATAACTATTTATTAACCACATTTTGGTTCATTTAGAAAGATGTTTTATTTATAGAAAACAATATTTTATCATAGTTTTTCTGATGTGATAATTTATGAGTCTTATTGAGAGAGAATGAGAGAAAAGAGAGCTAAAGTTATCCACAGATAATGGGGTTATTCACCCCATATCTTAAGATTGACCCGTGACATAAGCCGCCCATTTATCCATATAAACACGGCGCTGTTCTAGATAGTCAGTACGACGATAGGCACGCTCTACTTGCCCTCCTACTGTATGACTTAGAATGATTTCAGCGACCTCATAGGGGGCATCGGTTGTTTCAGCAAGCCAATTGCGTAAACTAGAGCGAAATCCATGGGGGCAGGATTCAAGTTTATTTTTTTTCATATAAATTGATATACACTTTTCAGCAAGGGGATTCCGACCGGTTGCAGAAAAGAAGAAATCATTACGAGAAAGCCCGCGTGCTTGTTTTAGAATTTTTAATGCTTCTGTTGATAAAGGAACGCGAAATTCTTTTGTCGTATCACGCTTTCCTTTCATACTCTCAGCAGGAATGGTCCATATATCCTCCTCAACTTGATCTTTATGAATATGACGTAAAGGATTGGTACGAACGCCTGTCAGAATAAGCAAACGCAAAGCCAGTTGTATCACGGTTGTTGTTTGGCAAAGTGTTTTATAAAAAGCGGGAATGTCTCTCCAATCCATAGCTGGTATATTTTGTGCTTTATGGAGTTGTTTTGCTAAGAGAGAACGTGCTTTTTCTACAGCAGCTTGTAAATCAACATCTAATTTTGTATAAGCAAAGATGTCGATTATATCGGATTCAGCCCGCTCGATACGTCGTCATTTAGTTTTTCTAGAAAAAATAATACAAAGGATCGATCTAAGGCTTTAAGAAACAAAACTCTTCCGCCAAACGCCTCACTTTTTCATTTGAGAGATGAATTATCAAGGAAAGAATCCCCCCCTACAGATTTATATAGATAAAAAGTTCCAAGAAAGGAAAATCTCATGGACGTCACAAAATTTTGTAAATTGTATTAATTATTACTTAGGCGAAAATTCTACGTACGTTTCGTCGCCGTTAATGTGTTTATTTCCATTTTCATCCTTGGTATTGGACTAATGGAGATTTAAAAAATTGCTTTTATTCAGAAGCTTTTGGGAACCTACAAAATTATGAGGCAATAGATTGGTCTGCTCAAAGCGTTTAAAAATCTTTGAGAGAATCTGGCGCATGTAGCGGATGTCGTGGGAAGGTGTTTTGTGGATAAGGTTAAGCAATTTAAGATTTATAGTGTTAGTAAGTCTACTGCTCTGGTGGTTGCTGTTTTACCACTTTTTTTGTCGGAAAAATTGCATTTGTCGCAAGCGGATATTGTTTTAATCGGTAGTTATTTTTTATTGCTTCCTTTGATCTTAGAAGTCCCCTTGGGTTTATTATCAGATGTTTATGGAAGTAAGCGCGTTATTTATACTGGTCTGTTTTTCTTTCTTTGCGGTTTTTTAGCTCTTTTTATGAATTATGCATATTTTGCTTATGCCACTTATTTGTTGTGTATTACATTAGCAACCGCTTGTTTCTCAGGTGCGGAAGATAGTTTACTCTTTTCTGTAGTACCAAAGCATCGCACACTGTTTTCCGTTAAGTCCGAAGTGGCTGCTGTTACCTATAGTGTGACAACGGTACTTATTTTTTTAGGGGGAATACTTTATTATGTGCATCCTGCATTGCCTTTGATTTTTCAAGTCCTTTCATTAATTTTTGCTATTTTTATGTTTTCAAAACTGACGAAGGGATTAGATAGTTTTCATATCAACGCTCATCCGAATATTTTCACAGTTATGTGCGCCAGCGGTAAAGAAGTCAAAAACCCCTATCGCTTCACTCTTATTTTTTTAAGTGCAGTTTCAGCTTTTGCTATTTTGGTTAATAATCGAACTGTTTCTATCGCATTTTCTGATTTTTTGCCATTTCAACCTGCTATTTTGGTTTCGATTATTTTTATCATTGGGAATTTTTGTTCAGCAAGTTCCAATATATTGTTTCAGAAGTATTTTTCAAAGTTTCAAAATCCTATTTTTCCCGTCTTAATGATTGGTTGTATGGTAACCATTGCTTTTTTTCTCATGTCATTTCAAATCATTGCGGCTCTTATATTAGGATTTTTACTGCTATGTGTTTTTAAGTCTGCTTATCGATCTTATCTGTCCTCTCTTCTTATAAATTCACTGATTGATCCCAAAGCTATCGCGACTGTTTTATCATTTACAGCCATTATTACAGCTGTTGTATCCTTTGCATTCAGTTTTTTATACGGTCATGTTTTTTCAACATTCCGGCAAGCTAATTTGTGGTTGGCAGTGATTATGGCTGTGATTTTTGGGGTGTCTGCTTTAATTATTTTTGTCAGAAAACAAGAAATCATTTGGTTACAGCCTGAAAATGCACAATCGTCAAAACAACATTTCTTGAAACGCAAGCATCAAGAGTTTTGCTATGGGCAAATTTATCCGGAAGCATCGTGCATTAATGAAAACATCAAGGATGGCTCTTTTCGACAAAGTCTCTATCCTGCACCAAATTTGATAACACTTTGCGATGAAGTAGTCGAATGGGAGTTTATCCGGGGTACTGTATTGAGCCAAATGGATTTGCTACATCAAAAGGCGATTATTGATCAAATCAATAAGATCTTTCAAGATCGATTAAGCAAGAATATAATCTTATCACATGGAGATTTACATCCTGATAATATCATTGTTACTTCTGATAGTTCTTTTATGGTAGTGGATTGGGATTTATGTCAAGAAGCTAGTCCGGAATTGGATATCTTAACATTTTTCACCAGTCCAAGATTATCTCTCAATTTAGAAGAACGGATAGACTATATTTCTCATTTGCTGTCTATATCAAAGGATGAAGCTTTACCAATGATAAAAGCGTTTGTGGCTAAAAAAATTTCTGATCTTTCTCTATACCAAAATATTTTCATTAAACAATTAGTATTGGATTATATGAACTTGAATAAGAAATTTCATGGGCGATAATATTGTAATTTGTAATGAAAATTGCAGTGCGGGCTGCAATCATTGTCCGTATTCGATGGAATATATGGTGAGAGATGATGCGTTGCCTGAATCTTTATATACAATATCTTTATATACAATAAATGACATAAAATCTGATTTTATTATTCTTTCTGGTGGAGAGCTTTTTGAGCTCGATTATGATTTACTTCATAAATATACTTGTATCTGTCTCATTTGTAAAAAATATTTTCGGATTGCAACAGGGGGGCACATCTATATTCAACCATATTTGAAGCTATTAAAGAGTAATCCGTTCTTTTTAGGGATACAAATAGGCACAGATGTTATTTCAGAGATAAGAAATCTAGACAGTAAAAAATATAAACAAAAGTGGGTGCGTAACATAGAATGTATGAAAAAATATAGCGTACCATATAGTGTGACGATTACTTTATCGGAGAGATTCGATTTGGCAGAAGTGTTAGCTCTAATATGTATCGCTACTCCCGAGTTCATTTTAGTTAATTTTGAAAATAGAAAAAAGTACGAGAATACATTTCAGTTAAATATGATACGGGATTTTTTTCTGGCTGTGAGATAAAATATGGATATACGCATCAGAGTTTACACCAATAAATATAAACTATCGGCTCCTTTTCAAAGTTCTTCTGGTGTGTTAGTTGAAAAAACAGAACTTATAATTTTATTTACTGTTCGGGATAAAGTTATTTCGCCTTTTGCTATGGAGTTGCAATTGTCACCTAGTCATGGAGAAATGCCGGACGATTTTATGATAGAAGGTTTAGTAGTATAAACTATAAACCTACGATAGAGTTATTAGATCAAACTAAGCAGTCTCTTGATGATTTAATCGAAAAAAGTAAGAAACATGGTGATAACCAAAAGATTTTAGGATACGAAGTCCTCAAACAAAATTTGGTAAAAATAATGGACGAAATCTCTCCTACGTACAAAGCAGCACGCGGTAGTGCGGCAAAATTCAAAAACTTTGCAGATAGCTTTGAGGAAGGTAGACAAGCTCTTGGAACAAAGCTTGAAAAGAGTTTTGAAAGGGATGCAGTTCAGGAAAATCTTTCTAAAGGGAATTGGACAAAACAAAATAATACCTATCAGATGGGCATGAGAGATGCATTAGATGATTTACTCAGAAAAAATGATGACCCTATTAATGAATTTTCTAAACTTTTAAAACAAAATCTTGCGTCTGAGAATCTTGAAAGAACCATAGGACCGGAGCGGTTTTCTACTTTTAAAAAGGCAGTAGATCAGGAGCAATTCTATTCTGATGCAGCAAAAGAGGGTTTTAGCAAATTTGAAGGCATTCCTGAGTTTTCTCTTTTTGATGGAGTTCGTGTACCACATAGTATTCCTGATATACCAGCTCAAGGCTTAAAATTAGCACGAAACATATTTTTTCATCCAAATGCCCCAGAGGCGCTACGAGCAAGACAAGAGCTAGAGCGCGGTATAGCGAAGTTAGCAACTTTTGGCGTTAAAGGAATGGAGCGCAATGAAATTGCCAAATTGATTCAAAGTGCTTTGAAGTGGCATAAAGCCGGTGTGATAACGGATGAAGGCTTGAAGATTGTTTCTAGGGCTATAGCAAAAGGGTTAGGTCCTAGTGCTTCAATAGAGTATGCGAAATGACCCGTTATAGTCCTTTTGTTAATCAAGCGATACGGCAAACGGCAGCGCGTTATGGTTTGCCAGAGAGTTATTTATACCGTGTTGCGTAAGTGGAAAGTGGAGGCAATCCGAATGCAAGGAATCCCGGCTCTTCTGCTGGTGGTTTGTATCAATTTATAGACAGCACCGCCAAACAATATGGTTTGCAGGATCGTTTTGACCCCATGCAAGCGGCAGATGCCATGGGGCGGTTGACACTTGATAATCGCAATCATTTAAGCCGTCTGTTGGGAAGAGCGCCTAGTGAAGCGGAATTGTATTTAGCGCATCAACAAGGGGTAGGGGGAGCCGCGCGGCTTCTTCAAAATCCCCATGCCAATGCGGCGCAAATTGTTGGGAGCAATGCGGTTGGCTTGAATGGTGGTAACAACGCTATGCGTGCAAGTGATTTTGTCAACCGTGTATTACAGATGTATGGGGGGCAGCCTTATAGAGCAAGCCCTGTAGCGCAGGGTGGCATTAGAAATAGAGACAACTTGTTAGAGGTTTTAAGGGCATTATTAGCATCACAAGAAGAAGCTTCGGAAGAAGAAGAGAGTGATGATGATAATCCTTTGATGACGCAATTCATGCGGGCGTTTTACGGACCGTTTTACAGAAACTAGGATTCACGAGAAATGTCAACGATTTATGATTGGTCGCTTAGAGCGGCGGATAATACGCGCGTGGATGATTTGATTGATTGGTCCGAAGGACAGCATCCTAGCAGTGTGAACACGAGCGCCCGTGTGATGATGCAGCGCGTAAAGGAATACTTGTCAGACACGGGTGGAGAGCTTGAAGGCATTGTTACAAATGATCATGTCCAACAAACGAGTGTGATAAGACTTGCAAGCACCTCACAGTTTTTAGAGTATAAGAATGGTATCGTTTTGCGCTTTATGGCGACGGGTAAGAATGTTGGAACGACAACGATTGTCTTAAATGATTTAGTTGCTAAGCCCGTTTATAAGGCGACAGAATTAGGCATCAGTGCATTATCGGGAGGGGAAATCCAACAAGGGTGCATTTATACATTGATTTATAATGGAGATCATTGGCATCTCGTTAATCCTACCTCTATCCCTTTAGAAGAAGAAAGCAGTCTTTATCCCACGGGTTTTATAGGAACCTTTGGAATGCGTGGGATTCCAAAGGTTTGGTTACCCTGTGATGGGAAAGCTTATTTACGTCGTGATTATCGTGATTTATTTGAGACAATAGGAACGGTTTGGGGAGAGGGGGATGGCGTTACAACGTTTAATGTTCCCGATTTTTCGAGGGATGTTTTTACGGGGTGTTGATGGAGGGCGCAATATTGATGAGGGGCGTTCTTTTGCAAGTGTGCAAACAGATTTAATCGAGTCTCACCAACATCAAGGACAGAGCCTTTCGATGTCTCATTTTATCAGCAACGAAAATTTTTTGGATGGGAATACGACGGATGTGTTGGGCTATCGTCTAGGCTTGTTTGGGGGGAGCTCGCTAGCGAATTTTATGGGACGGCATGACCGTTTGGGGCGCCTTGTGGCACAAGAAGGAGACCGCGTTGAACGGGCTGATGCTTTTGTCAACAAAAAGACAAGGACCGTCACTTTAACGGATGGCAAGATTTATATCGCAGGCGATATCTTCCCCGTCTCTGAAGCTGTACTCAACAATGTTTCCATGATTGGACGCATTGAAATTGGTGTGAAGCTACAAAAAAATGGATAACACACGAAGATGATCCAGAGCTATTGGGGCAAGTCCCTGGCACTTTGGCAGAAGGAGAGCCCGGCGCCGCACGCGAAACAGCAAGCTTGTTTGGGCACTGAAAGAGGATGCTCAAGACGGCACTTTCTTTCCCGTTTATATTTTACAAGATGGTGTTCTGATTGATCAAAAATCCCCCTCACTGCTTGAACCCGCCATGCAAGCTATTGCGATATATGACCGTGCCCATGGACATTATATCGTGAGTGGCTGCCGTGTAAGCGCATTGGGAACAAATAAAGGTTGCCAAGTGTTTAGTATTCAAGAAGGGGAAGCCAATATCAATGGCTTTAAACGCAAGCGCTTAGAGGCATTAAGCGAAGAGCTTGAAGATTTGAAAGAGTGTTCATTAGATGAAGTGCTCTGAATGATGTGAGGACGAAAGCAGATGAAGATACCCGATCATGAACATGAATATTTGATACCGGTAGCGATGCAAGAGGAAATCAGAGAAGGGACATCACAAGATACGGTTGTTGTTCCAAAGCTTTTAGGAACGGCATCTTTGTATTCGTATGAAACCTTTGCGCCGTTAGAGTAGGTTGTTAATGCAAGACAAGAAGCAGAAAAAGCCATGGCGCGTGCGAATGGCGCGCAATAAACAGCAGATCAAGCGAAAACAATAGCAGATAGTGTCAAGGAATTATCGGATGCAGCAACGACGACGATAGCGCAAGCAGCAGGCACAGCAGCGAGTGCAGTTACTGTAGCTTCTGAAGCCAAGACGACAGCTAAGACAGCTTTAGAGCAGGCAAATACGGCATTAACAGCATCCAATGCCGCTAAGACAACAGCAGAGGTCTCGAAAGCTTCCTCAGAAGATGCCAAGATGAAATCAGAAGCGGCAGAGAGGTTAGCGCGAGAAGCCAAGCGTATTGCGGAGGATACTAAAGGTGCAGCCGATAGAATGACGACAGCGGTCACGGAAAGCTCTCAAATAGTGACACAAGTTCAAGGCACAGTAGAGACAGCTTTGACAGAGGCAAGAGAAGCCAAAGCAACGGCAGGAGATGCAAAAACACTTTCCGAACAAACCAAGAGCGCTTTTGATGATGCCAAGCAGGTGATGGGTGAGGTGAAGAATGTTGCAGAAACGGCGGCAGCGAACAGTGGGCAAGCTCTCACAACAGCCAATGAAGCCAAGATGACAGCTGAGACAGCCTCTTCGGTAGCCGGTGATGCAAAAGAAACGGCGTCTAAAGCTCTGTCGGTAGCTCATGATGTTAAGCAATCGGTTGATCATGTCAAGAATACAGCAGAGGGAGCCAAAAGGACAGCAGAAGGAGTAGAACAGAGGGCTTTAACAGGTTTCATACGCTCTGTGCGGATGTTGGTACGATTTCTGGTCATCCATTATCCGGTTATCAAGCAGGGGATATATTGCCGAATTCTGTTTGGTGTCTCAATCACTGCCCGCATAGTTCACCAGAAGGGATGGTTTATGATCTTTCGCAAGACCTTTGGGTTGATATTTATCTTCAGTCAGGGACCGGTCACAATACCCGCTCTGCGTATAATGTTCCTATTACGACAAACCGTCTACAAACAGATCATATATCCGATATGCTGCGTGTTAAGAAGGCTTTGCTCAATAATACAGAATTTACCTCTGCTATGTATGGAAGCAATGAAGGTGGTGGGATTCAAGGCAAAAAAGCACCTTCATCGAAACATTCTGGAGGTCATAAGAATATGGCAAATATACGGATGATTTCGCATATCGGTTGTGAAGATGGTTGCGGTTATGTTTGGCAATTTGTGAGAGATGTGTGTTTCATGCAAACAGTAACTGGAACCTCACCAAATGTACAGTTTAAAAAAGATATGTATGCATTGTTGGCTGGTGGAGAGTGGTCAGATACTACGAACATCACTCCACATCTACGTGCAGTCATTATACGGAATGCCATTTATGAATCGGCTAGCGCCCGTGGATGTAGTCATCCACGGCATTTTGTTTAGGAGGGGTAGATGATAGCTTATCCAGAACACTTAAATAGCAAGGAAGATTATCTGAATATGCTCGAATTTGATAAGGTTGAAACAGTAAGAAGGCTAGAGCATCTTTTAGCAATGCGTTTTTATTGGATCTTTGTTAAAGAGCTTGGAGAGGGAGAAGAGGGTATTGAAGATGACACGCATAAGGTTTGTCTAACAACAACCATGCCGTTTGATTTAAATGGTGATTTTGTAGAAAAGCGTTGTCAGTATGAATTACAGGAAAGCGAATATGCACCGCTCTTTCAAATTGGCTTTAGCGTTGAAGAAGTCGAACAGTTGATCAAAGAGCATAGCCAATAGAGATCATAAAAAAACATTTTTATCCAGCCTCACTTTTGTGGGGCTTTTTTTATGGAGCGTCAGATGAGAAAGATATCGAAAGAAGGATTAGAACTTATCAAACAATGGGAAGGATTGCGTTTAGAGGCTTATAGAGATACGGCATGTGTCTGGACGATTGGTTATGGTCACACCAGCAATGCGGGTCACCTCCTTGTCAAAAAAGGCATGTGTATTAACAAAGAGCAAGCGGAAAAAATTCTTTGTGAGGACTTAAAGCAATTTGAGAAGACGGTAGAGGAATCGGTCACGGTTTCGTTAACGGATTGCCAATTCGCGGCATTAGTCTCGTTTTTCTATAACGTAGGAACAGCTGCTTTTCGCAAGTCAACATTGTTGAAGAAACTTAATCAAGGCGATTATGAAGCCGTTCCTGTTGAATTACAGAAATGGAATAAGGTCGGTGGGAAGTCTCTTGCGGGTTTAGCCAACCGTCGAGCAGCAGAAGCGGGATTATGGGTAAAAGGGGCTTATGTTTCTTCAAATTATCAAACAGTAGAAACGAAAACGGCAACCGGACTTCTTAAAATAGAAGCACTTGCCCCGGTTATAGGGTCTTGTTCAGGTTTTGGCGGCTTGTTAGCAGGCAATGGACCGGTGCAATGGGCTTTAGCAGGCATAATGGTTTTAGCGGCTGTAACGGGCATAGTAATTGTCGCCAAGCGTTTTCGGGAGCAACGCTTATGATTTTTTGGCTAAAGAAATATTCTCTTATGTTTACAGCGGCTTTAGCCGTTTTTTTTATGGCTTTAGCCAAGGCGTTTCACCTTGGCAAGCAAAGCGAACGGCAAAAGCAAACAGAGAATGCTTTAAAGACAGCAACAACGCGGCTTGAGGTAGAAAATGAAGTTAATCAAAAAAGTGATGCTGGTGTGCGCTCTGAACTTTCTCGTTGGGTGCGCGGCAAATAGGTCTGTTTCTTGTGGTGGCTGGTTGCCCATTTATTTGGATAACAAGGATGTTGCGGTCATCAGTTCCAACCTTGCAAGAGATATTTTGAAGCATAACAAGCAGGGAGCCCATTTATGTGGTTGGAAAGATGGTCAAGAAACGAAGCAGCAAAGATGAAGGTCTTACAGAAAAAGAACAACAGCTCCTTCACGAGATGATAGAAACCTATCAAGGTTTAAAGATGATGTCACGCATCATGAAATTGATTGCCTTTATTGTCTTTATGTTTGTAATAGATTTTTCCCGTTTCGTGGACGCCGTAGAGAATAGCTTCTCACACCTCAAAAAGTGGATAACAAAAAGTTAGAACATCTTAGAATTAGAGACCCTTTGGACCTCTGGTTTTGCTAAAAAACTTCCCGAAAAGAACTCTTGATTCGCAATAATTGAGGAAAATCATAAAAAGATTTGTTAGAATCAGAAGAAAATATTTCTTCTCTAATAGGACTTTTTATATGGTTACATCTTTTGGTAAAATTTTACGGAAACTTCGTCTTGATCACTCAGAACGCCTCTTAGATATGGCTAAGAAATTAGATATATCTGTAGGATTTTTATCTTCTGTAGAGATTGGCAAAAAATCTGTTCCTGTAGGACTGGAGGAAAAGATCATAGAGCTTTATGGTTTAGATAAAGAGAAGGCTTTACTCTTAAGGAAAGCAGCTTATGCTTGTCGCAAAAGTTTTACAATCAAGACTTCTGATCCGTTGAGGCGTGAAGCTGTTGGTGAGTTTGTTAGAAATTTAGAGAATTTTTCACAACAAACCGTAGCAGAATTAAAAGACTTTCTTGAGAAAGTTTGTAAAAAAAAGAGGCGTCCTATAGAGATAGGTTGAAAAATCCTATTCCCTAACTTTTATTTACGTACCCCGTACTAAAAAAAGATATATAAAATCAATAGATTGTGTACAGTAAAAAGAAACATGGTACGCCCAAGGGGAATCGAACCCCTGTTTCCGCCGTGAAAGGGCGATGTCCTAACCGCTAGACGATGGGCGCAAACCATTGATGAGGCTTATAGAGAGGATCTTTTTACTTCGCAAGCCCTCTGTGTCATTTTTTTTGAAAAAAGTGTGTTTTATTGAATAATTTTTGAGCAATTCCTGTTTGGATTGTTTCTTTTCAGTTTGAGTAGTAGGCAAAAATGACCAAAACATTATTTTAAATGTGTTTATTTTTTGCATATTTTATCGTTTGTTATCTTTGCTTGCACATGAGAATATTATTTAACTTGCTTGAAAGAGCCTTTACACAGAAGATTTCTCATTTGAGCTTATCATAAAGCAAAAAACTGTATAATTTATGAAGTATAAAGCAAATATTTATTACCAAATTAACAAATAATACCAATCATACAAAAGTTTTTTGAGGCATAAACCATAGATTAATTTTAGTTTAAAAAATATAAATAGATTCTGTATGATGAAAATAAAAATATTAAAGCAATTTTTACAGAATATTTAAAAATATTTTTCTTATCTTTACTTTTACATGTTTATAAGGAATTTAAAATTAAAACCCCTTCTTTTGTTCCCTCACATGTTGAGAAGGTTATTTATTTGAAAATGAATTAGCATGGGTAAAGGGTAGATTGAGGTTTTTGTCATTTCAATTCGCTGGTTTTTCAAAGGGGTGGCAGTAAGTCTAGGTAAAATATTTGAGTTTTGCAAATTTATTTTCCATATTTATAATATTTCAGAATTATGGTGTGCACATATTAAGTCTTGTTTTTTACTTTAATGTAAGGTTCTATTTTGATATATAAGTGCATTAAGATTTTTGCATTAAAGATTTATATTTCAAACTATGGAATGGTAGGAAGAAATGTGTTATTATTTACTGATCTACTTTGTTTTATCCATTCTCTTAATTTATCATATGAAAGAATGTTTTTTGTTCCGTATTTGTTAATTTAGAAGAGATGTTTTTATTCTTTCTTACTAAGTCCTTAATACTCTTTAACTTGTTATTGATTATTTTTTAGAACTTTTCTTTATGGCAACTTGCATTTATCAGTTTTACAGATTTTCATTCTGAATTAGATATTTTATAAAGATTCTGAAATCTTTGAAGACAATAAATATTATATTTTTAGGAATGTTGATTGAACAAGCGGGGATAATTCTATTGGAGAACATGAAGTGAATAGAGCGGGGTATTTCTTTTGTTCTTATTGATGTAAGTACTCTTTGTGTTGTTTGGCACATCATTTAAACGATTTTTCGGTGAAGATAGGAATCAGTGGTTAATAATGGCAGAAGCTTTAAAAGTTGGTGTTGCAGGACTTGGTACGGTTGGTACTTCAGTTGTTCGAGCTCTATGTGAAAAAGCGAATAGTTTAGCTTGTCAATGTGGGCGATTCATCAAAGTCGTTGCTGTTAGTGCGCGCGATAAAAACCGTAATCGTGGAATTGATCTCAGTGATATAAAATGGTTTGATTCACCTGTGGAGTTGGCTGCTTCTGATGAGATTGATGTTTTTGTAGAGTTAATTGGTGGTGAATTGGATGTGGTGTACACCGCTGTTAAGAGAGCGCTTGAGGCGGGACATCATGTTGTAACAGCCAATAAAGCCCTTCTTGCTCGACATGGAGTAGAGCTGGCTATAATTGCAGAAAAAAAAGGTGTTTTTCTTCATTTTGAAGCAGCTGTTGCAGGGGGAATTCCTGTCATCAAAGCGATGAGAGAATCACTTGTCAGTAATCAGATATCGCGAATTTATGGTATTCTCAATGGAACCTGTAATTATATATTAACACGCATGTTTACGGAAGGTCTTTCATTTAAAGATTGTTTAGCAGATGCACAGAGACTTGGGTATGCTGAAGCAGATCCAAGTTTTGATATTGAGGGAAATGATACTGCTCATAAATTAGCTTTGTTGACAAGCTTGGCATTTGGAACAGCTGTTTCCTTAGATGATGTTTATGTTGAAGGAATTCATAATATTTCGCAAATTGATATTCGAGCAGCTGATGAATTAGGGTATCGGATTAAGCTTTTAGGGGTTGCATTAAAAACGGATTCTGGAATAGAGCAACGCGTTCATCCAACAATGGTACCAACATCTTCAATGATTGCACAGATAAATGGCGTAACCAATGCTCTTTCTATTCAAAGTGATTTATTAGGTGAATTACTGTTTTCTGGTCCTGGCGCCGGAGGAATGGCAACAGCATCAGCCGTTATTGGTGATTTGGCTGATATAGCAAAAGCGCGTTCTGGTTTTCAGTATGCACCTGTTTTAAGACGCCCAGCATTAGAACTTACTCCTCATAAAAAAGCACGTATTTCGCATCATGCAGGGGGTTATTTTATTCGTTTAAATGTTCATGATCGTACTGGTGTTTTTGCTGCGGTCGCAAGGCATATGGCTGATAATCACATCTCATTGGAGTCGATTGTTCAAAGATCTTTTGTAGAAGATCAAATTGAAAAAACAATTATTTTAATTACGCATGAAACAACAGAGGTGAATGTACGAAAGGCACTTGCAGAAATTGAAAAAGATGGACATCTTGTTGCAAAATCTCAATTTATTCGTATTGAGCCTATGGCAGAGAATTGATAACTTTCTTGATAATGACAAAAAGGCAAGCTTGAGTTATTTTGTCTCTTGTGGAAAATTTTCATCTTTGCCAAAAACTTTATTCTTAGTATTTAATAAGGACTCATATTTTTTCTGGTATTCATTCGGTAGGATTTTTTCATATGCCCACAACTCAGAAGATTTTAAATGGACTTGATCGTATTTTGACGCTTGAATTGGTACGTGTTACTGAACGTGCTGCTGTTGCTGCTGCACGCTGGCGCGGGCGTGGCGATGAAAAAGCTGCGGATCAGGCTGCTGTAGATGCAATGCGGCAGGAACTTAATCGATTGCCTATTGATGGTACAGTGGTGATTGGTGAAGGTGAGCGGGATGAAGCGCCTATGCTTTATATTGGAGAAAAAGTAGGTCTTCAAAGTGGATTGGCGATCGATATTGCACTTGATCCACTAGAGGGAACAACACTTTGTGCTAAAAATATTGCCAATTCTTTGGCAGTAGTTGCAATTGCTGAAAAAGGTAATCTCCTTTATGCTCCTGATGTTTATATGAAAAAAATTGCTATTGGTCCTGGTTATCCAAAGGGAGTAGTAGATATAGATGCTTGTCCTACCGATAATATCCATGCTCTTGCGAAGGCTAAAGGAGTGGCTGTTAATCAGATTGTTGTTTGTATTATGGATAGGCCTCGTCATGAAAAGTTAATTAATGAAGTACGAGCGACAGGGGCATCGATTCGCTTGATTGGGGATGGAGATGTTGCTGCTGTTATTGATACAACTGATCCAGAAGAAACAGGTATTGATATCTATATGGGGATTGGGGGAGCACCTGAAGGTGTTTTAGCTTCTGCTGCTTTGCGCTGTATTGGAGGACAGATGCAAGGTCGTTTGCTGCTAGATACAGAAGAGAAAATTGCTCGTGCAGCTAAAATGGGGATTAGTGATCCCAATAAAGCTTATACAATGGAAGAAATGGCAAAGGGTGATGTTTTGTTTGCAGCAACAGGGGTGACAGATGGCAATATGCTTTCTGGTGTTAAATTTACATCTCGTTACATTCAAACGGAAACTCTCGTAATGCGCTCCCATACGGGTACAGTCCGTAATATTAAAGCGCAGCATAGAGATCATTCAAAATTTGATTAATGTTTTCTTTTTTCGTCACTAAAAATAGAGAGAGTTTTTTAGGAAATACGCTTCCATGAAACTATTTTCATGGAAGCGTATATAGATATGAGAATATCTTATTATTATGAGAGCTGGACAGAATGAACCCAGCCATTTTTATCTTCTATGTTCCCTTTTTGAAGGCCAACCAATTGTGTACGAAGCTGCTTTGTAACTTCTCCAACTGTTTCATTTCCAATAATAAATTCTCCCCCTTTATATTTAAAACGACCAATTGATGTGACAACGGCAGCTGTACCACAAGCAAAGACTTCTTTAAGGTGTCCACTCTTTGCATCTTCTTGAAGCGCTGCAAAAGAATAAGGACGCTCTTCTATTTTTAATCCCATTTGTTGAGCTAATCTTAAGATTGAATCACGAGTTATCCCTGGAAGAATAGTGCCGTTAAGCGCAGGGGTTACAAGTGTACTATCTGCCATAATAAAGCAGACATTCATACCACCAAGTTCTTCAATCCATTTATGTTCAATCATATCAAGAAAGAGTACTTGGCTACAATTATTTTGCGTTGCACACTTTTGTGCCAGTAAGCTTGCTGCATAGTTTCCGCCACATTTTGCAACGCCTGTGCCCCCTGGACCAGCGCGGCTATAATCTGTTTCAATCCATACACTGACAGATTTTTCTTCTCCTTTGAAATAGGATTCAACTGGAGAGGCTATGATACAAAAAAGATATTCTTGAGAAGGGCGGACTCCCAAAAAGTTTTCATTGCCAAACATAAATGGACGGATATAGAGGCTAGCGTTGGGATGATCAGAAACCCATTTTTGATCAATTTTTACTAATTGATGAACGGCATCCAGAAAAATATCTTTTGGCAATTCTGGCATAGCTAAACGCCTCGCTGATTCTATAAAGCGTTGTGCATTGGCATCAGGACGGAAGAGCAAGATGCGCCCATCTTTTGCTCGATATGCTTTTAAACCCTCAAAAATTTCCTGTCCGTAATGTAAAACGGTACTTGCAGGGTTAATTTCTAAAGCTTTGTATTGAGAAATGATGGCATTATGCCAGCCTTTGTCTTCAGTCCATTGAATAGTACACATGTGGTCTGTAAAAAATTGACCAAAACCGGGACTTTTTAAAATTTCTTCACATTTTTCTTCTGACACAGGAGATGGGTGTTTTTCTATTTTAAAGGGAAGCGACGATATAGGAGATTTCATAAAAAAACCTTTTGAGTATGTTTCATTTTTATTAATAAAAATAATGAGATATTTTGATCACAACTCTATTATTAACAAAACCTTTGTGTCAATGTTTTATTATAAAACACAAAGAGGTTTATTATAGAATTCAAAGGCTATGATAGATATTTTAATTCTACTCTCGCCTCTTTTTCTCAACTTTATGAAGTAAGCTGGAACTTTTTTCTATAATTATCGTTTTCTCAAAATAAGTATCTGAATAATTTCATACATGCATATTGTCTAGAAATTAAAAGGTAAGGGAATTGAGAAAAGGAATCTACTATGATTGATAAAAATTATCACACATATGAAGAACGTATGGCAGCAGAAAGAAGAGATAGTGAACAACGTGTTTCAATTGCTAAGGGTATTTTTGCTATTCTTCTTGCGGTCGTTATTATCTGGTTTGTTTTTGGTTTTTTAGGATCTTTTTTTGCAAAATCTCCTGAACATAGTTCGCGTTATAATACTCCAGAAACAAGCCAAAGCGTAACAACGCCCAAAAAAGATTTAAATTCGCTTCCTTCTGTACCTTATACTTATAAGGGTACGTAGTGATTTTTTCATAAATATAATCTTTTAGATAGGACGCAAATCGACGTAGATTAAAGAATAAAGTCAGCACAAAGACATAAAAAAGATTAGACGATTTTAATTTCTGAAGTTTTTGATAAGTAATTAAATGGTATGGAAATAAATAATGCAACGGTTTTAATAACCGTTGCATTATTGGTTTAGCGTGTGATGAAGCAACTTCCTCCAGAACTTTTAATGGATTCACAAAGGATTATGGCTTCATTACGGTCTTGTGTTTGAATCCGAACACGGTAATAAGTACCTTTTCCTGGTATAAAAGCGGGTTGAATATTTAAAGAACGGGCACCGATAAGGAATCCAAATTTAGATTTCATATTTTTTAAAGAACTTCTAGCTAGCTCATGCGTTGGTTGAGATGCAAGTTGTACGTAATAACTTTCTGAATTTTGTGCTGCGACTCTGTTTGGTGATGTGGGGCGAGATGCGGCGGGTGTTTCAACTTGTGTATTTCTTTCTGCATGAGAAGGAATAGGGATAAATTTTTCTTCAATATTTGAGCTAGAAGTATTTTCTGCGATTATTTTATCAATATTATTTTTGAGATCAAGGTCTATTTCTTGATTGTTTATATCAGAATCATGCGACGAAACAAGGGACGAATCTTGAAGTTCATTAGGAGTTTGATCAATGTTTTCTTCAGATTGAGCAGCAGTTTTGCTCTTTGTTTGATGTACGGGAGCTAGTGTAACTGTACCATCTTGATTTACAATAACAGTTTGTACTTCTTGCGTGGGAATAGTATGGTTTATGGCTTCTGTGACTGCATCTTCAACATCAGATTCATTTAAAGAAGAAGATGAAGCGTTTGAAGATTCTTCAGGATTCAATTCTTTTAAATTTTCAGGTTGTTCAGAGTTATCAATAAGAAATTGTTGTGTGTTTTCTTGTTTTTCATTTTGTTCAGTTGTTTGTTTATAGATATCTAAATTATGTGCAACATCATTTTTCGGTTCAGTTGTTTCTGGTTTGAATTTAAAAGGCGCATTATCAGCGTGGATAATGATCGTTTCTTCATTTTTTTGTGATGGCATAAAAAAGTGCGAATAACCAGCAAATCCAATTCCTATTAAAATAAGTATAAAAATACCTTTAATGAAAGTTTTACCAAAAATAAAACTTTTTAAGGGAGGAGGAGCTGGTGGATGCGTGGGAACCTCATCTGAGCTTGTGTATGATGAATTCTCGCTAAAAGGGGGAAAATTATATTCCATATTGGCAGAAGAAAAATAGTCGGAATTTTGTTCTTTAGAGTTTATATAAACACCTTCTTTTGAATTTTGCATAGACTGATGAAAAACCTCACTAAAAAGCTCATTTTTCTGTTGTTTTTGAGAAAAATTATCCGTTGGGACATTTCCTACATTAAGTACATCAGCAAATTCTTCTTCTAAACCACCACTAGTTGGCACATCATATTCTGGCGCTTCATACGGGACTTCTGGAACCATAATAGGGCCAGTTTTTTCTACGATTTCTTCTGAAAATTTATAAGTATCAACATTGGGAGGGGGAGTATCTCTGTGCGTATAGTTATGGGCAAAAAAGCCATCCGTTTGTTTTGTATTCAAAGAGGCTGATGAGGAAAGAAACTCATCTGAATTATTTTCATTATATGAAATTTCTCTATTTGGGTTAGAGGTACCTTCGGTGTTATTGATGTATTGGGCTTGAACCTCATTATATATTGGAACTCTTTCGCTATAAGTTTCTTGTTGTGAAGGGTTTTCTTCAAAAAAATGGGGATAATTGGTTGTATGATCTTCTTGTGAAGCCCCCTTTAAATAAGATTGTCTATCAACTGGTGGAGAATCCAAAGGTGAGGAGAAGGTACTTTTTGTTTGATTTCTTTCAGTGTTTTGTCTTTCTGACATAAGGTTAGAAGATGAGAAAAACTCATTTGCCTCTGTAGAAGAAGAGACATCAGGATAAGAAGAGGAGACATCAGAATAATCTTTTTTGATCCAATTTTCTTGATCAGCTGAAATTTTATAGGGATGTTTTACAGGAGTGTCATAGAGGTTTTGATTGTCATCATGAGTTTGTTGTATATTCGTAGTTTTAGGCTGTTGTGAATTTGTTTGTGAAAAACGATTGGTTTGTTCAACAGATTCTGGAATCTCTTTCTTATTTTCGCGCCTTTCAGATTTATCAAAAAAGAAATTTTCTGATTCTGATTGTGAAATAAGATTACTTTTTTTAAGAAACGGATCAGCACTGGTTGCTGTTGTTTTCTGTTGAGGGGATTGATTCTTTGGGATTGGTAATGGAGAAAGCTCATCTAAAATTTGTTCTTCATCATGACTGCTAGCTGAAGAATATTTCTCTTCAGATAAATTATTTTGTTTTGAATGGTTGAAAGAAATAGTTTGTGCAATATCTGAGGCTGTTGCGTTGCTGGTTGCATGCAAGTCCCATTGTTTTTTTTGATCATCAAACGGTAAGTCATGTGCTAAATTATTTTCAAGTTCCTCTTCTAGAAAGGACAAATCAAAATCATCATCATGGGATGATGTTTCTGGGTGAGATGTTGATCGATCTGTCTGTAAAGAAGATTGCTCATTTTGGTTTCCGCTTTGTTTGTGCGGATTAAAAATGCGCGTAAGCCTTTCCAAAGGATCATGGTGTTCATGATCGTGTTTTGTTTCGTGTAGATTTTTGCGATCGTTATCGCTCATAGCTTTTCTCACATGGTGATTTGCATCTGCGTGCAATCAATGGTTGATTTTGATTTGTTATATTAAAATTATAAATTTTCCCCCTCTCATGCAAGGATACATGAAAAAGTTTATCAATAGAGTACCTATTGTATGTATTTATAGAACTTTTTCAACGCATTTCTATTGGTGCTTCGACTCCTATGATGGTAAGTCCTGATGATAAAATATTGATAACAGCTTGTATCAACCCCAATCTTGCAAAGGATAACTCTTTATCATCAGGTTGAATAAAGCGTAAATTGAGATTTTCACTCCCTTTATTCCAATGGGTGTGAAAGCTGGAAGCAAGGTCATAAAGATAAAACGCTAATCGATGCGGTTCCTTATGAACGACGGCCTGTTCAATGATACGTGGATATTCAGAAAGTTTGCGTATTAACAATATTTCATGGTCATCTGTTAATCGATGAAGATGGGCGATTAATGTATCATTTGAAAAGTTTTTAATATGAAGCGCTTCTTGTGCTTGACGAAAGACTGAGTGACAACGTGCACTTGCATATTGTACGTAAAAGATGGGGTTATCTTTTGATTGTTCTGTTACTTTTGCAAAATCAAAATCAAGAGGTGCTTCACACTTACGGTATAACATCATAAAACGCACAGGATCACGCCCAACCTCTTCGACAACATCCCGTAGAGTGACAAAAGATCCCGCTCTTTTTGACATGCGTACAGGATGACCGTTGCGAAAAAGTTTTACCAATTGACATAAGAAGACGCTTAATTTAGCTTTATCCCCAGAAATTGCTTTTGCCATTGCCTCTAGCCGCTTTACATAGCCAGCATGGTCTGCGCCTAGAATATAAATCATTTCATCAAAATGACGATTAAATTTATCCCGAAAATAAGCAACATCAGCAGCAAAATAAGTGTAAGAACCATCAGATTTGACTAAAACACGGTCTTGGTCATCACCAACATTTGTTGAACGGAACAAAGTTTGTTCACTTGGTTCCCAATCTTCTGTATTTTGTCCCTTGGGAGGGGGGAGTTTTCCTTTGTAGATATAACCATTTAAAGTGAGGTCGTTGATGGTGTTACGAATGGCGCGTGCATTATCTGCATAAAGCATTCGCTCAGAGAAAAAGATATCATGATAAATATTAAGAGCAGCCAAATCTTCGCGAATCATGGTCATCATTGCATGAATTGCACGTTCTTTCACAAGAGATAAGGCTTCATCTTTATCCATCGTGAGGAGTTGGTCACCAAACTCTTGAGCAAGTGATTGTCCCAATGGTATCAAGTATTCTCCAGGATAGAGCCCTTCTGGAATTTCATTAATTTCTTGCCCAAGAGCCTCACGATAGCGCAATAGTACAGAGTGGGCGAGGACTTCGATTTGTTGACCAGCATCATTGATATAATATTCTTTCGTAATGTTATAGCCCGTAAATTGCAGCAAATTGGAGAGAACATCTCCAACAACCGCTCCGCGGCAGTGTCCTACGTGCATTGGTCCTGTCGGATTTGCTGAGACATATTCAACATTGACGCGTTTTCCTTGTCCCATTGGGATACGACCATAAGAAGTGCCTGATTCAAGCATGGATTTTATAGCATCTTGCCAAAATAATTTTGTAAGCTTTATGTTTATAAAACCAGGACCGGCAACATCTATATTTTCGATAGAGGAATCATTTTTAAGAAGTTCTATGATTTTATCTGCAAGTGCACGTGGATTGATTCCAATAGATTTTGCAAGCACCATAGCAGCATTGGTTGATAAATGACCATGGGAGGAATCACGCGGAGGATCAACAGTGATTTTTGATAAATCTAGATCTTCTCCATTTTTTCCTTTTATATCAGATAATTCAATTGATCTCTTAATTTTTTTTTCGAAGTTTTTAAAGATATTCATATTTAGCTTCCATGATGATGCCAAAAGCCATTAGACGAAATTATCTGTATGGTCAAATAAACGGTGATATTCACGTAGAGCGTAGTGATCTGTCATGCCTGAAAGAAAGTCAGCAATCAAACGTGCTAACTCTTGATTTTTTAAGTGCACTGTTTTGCTCTGCCAACTTTCAGGCATTGTATTTGGATTTTCATAATAACAATTGAATAATTTTTGTACAATGCATTTTGCTGCATTGCGACGACTAAGAACTTGTTCATGGTAGTAAAGATTTTTAAATAAAAAGTTTTTTAGTTCTTTTTCATAAACGGTCATTGTTGGTGAAAAGGTGACAATAGTTTGTTTTGCTTGGTGAATATCGTTTATGCTTGTTGGTTTGATGCGTGCTAAATTTTCTTGTGATTGTTTGATAACATCTTCAACCATGGTTGTTATTTGTCTTCGTACAAGTGTGTAACCGCGACGCGCTTGGTCGAGGTGGGGATGCTCATCTGTTATATCTTTTAATATTGCTGCTGTTAGTGAAACATGTTCAAATTGATCGAGTGTTAAAAATTGCGAACGTAGACCATCATCAATATCATGCGCATTGTATGCGATATCATCTGCAATAGCAGCACATTGCGCTTCTAGTCCTGCAAAACAATCGAGTGCAAGGTCTTGCTCTGCATTGTATTGTAAAATATCGATAGGAACTTCCTTATTCTTCGCGTGAGGACCTAAAAGGGGACCATTATGCTTTACAAGTCCTTCGAGGGTTTCCCATGTAAGGTTAAGTCCATCAAAATTTGCATAGCGCTGTTCTAGTTTTGTGACAATGCGTAATGCTTGTGCATTATGATCAAAGCCGCCATAATGTACCATGGCTTCATTAAGTGCATCTTCTCCAGCATGGCCAAAGGGCGTGTGTCCAAAGTCGTGAACAAGGGCAATGGCTTCGGCAAGGTCTTCATCAAGACAAAGGGCACGGGCTAATGTTCTTGCAATTTGAGAGACCTCTATGGAATGGGTTAGGCGAGTACGATAATGATCGCTTTCGTCAGCAATAAACACTTGCGTTTTATGTTTAAGACGTCGAAATGCATTAGAATGGATAATACGATCTCTATCTCGTTGAAAAGGTGAGCGTGTGGTGCTCATCGTTTCATGGAATAATCTACCACGGCTTGTTTGCGGATGAGCACTGTACACTGCTCGAGATTGGTAATTAAAGTTGATATTGCCTATATCCATTGCAAGTTGCCCATTATCATCTTAAAATTGAGAGTGGTTTATGACAAATAAACTGCTCTTTGAGTATGGGATACTCTTTCTTGATGGTTTAATGCAAGGATATATAAAATGAATGTGAAAATTTCAGATGTTGCTGCCAAAAAAATTGCACAGATACTTTTGCGTGAACCCGATAAAATAGCATTGCGTATTTCTGTTGAAGGTGGTGGGTGTTCTGGTTTTTCTTATAAATATGACTTGGTTTCTGAAATGTGTAAAGATGACCTCGTTCTCAAAAAAGATGGGGCAGTTGTGTTTATTGATTTACTATCACTTCCTTTCATGGAAGGAGCTGAGATTGATTTTGTTGATGATCTTATGGGGCAGTCTTTTCAAATCCACAATCCCAATGCTGTTTCATCATGTGGTTGTGGTGTGAGTTTTTCAATTTAAAATGATGGCTTTGTGATATTGTTTCTTGAAAAAAATATCATGTTGGTCAACAATGTGAAAATGGGTATTCTTATAAAAATAGTGCACCGATGTGTATGGTTGTGCGTGGTGCTTGCTTTATTGATCTGGAGCCACTGTGCTTTTTCTGAAGAAGGAGAAGGGAAAGATCAGCAGCAGGGACAATCAAGGAGTTTTATTGTAAAGTCTCAAGAGCAGGAAAAAGAAAATGTAGCATCTCAAACACAACTCATTTTGAATGCTCGATTAACAAATAGTCATCCGGATATTGAAAAAGGGCTTGTCTGGCGGGTTTATGCCCCTATTCTAGGGATTGATAATAAATTACCATTAGTGGCAACCTATAAGGGGGGAAGTGCGCGTTTTGATCTCGAACCAGGAAGTTATCTTGTTCATGTCTCATTTGGTCATATGAGTGCTGTGCGCCATATTCGTTTAAAAAATGGACAGAGTCTTGTAAAAAACTTTAATCTTGAGGCTGGGGGAGTCATTTTAAATGCAACACTGCTCAATGGTGTAATGAATGAAAAGGAATTACGTTTTACCATTTATGAGGATGAAAAAGAAAATGATGATACGGGGGTGATTTTATCAAATGTTAAACCCCAATCAGTTGTGCGTTTAAAAGCTGGCCGCTACCATGTTGCTTCCCATTATGGTTCTATTAATGCGACGGCTCGTTCGGATATTCAAGTGGATGCTGGTAAAATGACAGAAGTTACCCTTGAACATCAGGCTGCTCAGATTGTCTTAAAGCTGGTACGACAAGAAGGAGGGGAAGCGCTTGCAGATACAAGTTGGTCTCTTGCCAATGATTCTGGTGATATCGTTTATGAAACAGTTGGTGCTTATGTTTCACTCGTGTTAGCGGAGGGAGAGTATATTGCAATTGCTAAAAATAAAGATAAAATCTATCAAAAAGTTTTTTCAGTCGTTTCTGGTCATGATGAAGATATAAGTGTGGTGGCGAATGAGCAAAATATGCAACGAATTGATGAAGATGTGGATTGATTGTTGTTCATGGGGGTAAACTATGATGAGAGACGGGGTATGAGTTTTGATTGAAATTTCAACAGTTGGTGTGTTTTTTGCTGGGGCACTCTCTTTTTTGTCGCCCTGCGTTTTGCCATTAGTTCCTCCTTATTTGTGCTATATGGCAGGTGTTGGTATTGATGATTTTCGTTCAGAAAATCGTGATGAGAAAGTCTTTATACGGTGGGCTTTATTGTCTTCTGTTATTGCTTTTGTTCTCGGGTTTACGACTGTTTTTGTTGCTTTAGGTGCCAGTGCTAGCACAATTGGGAAATTCATCGGTTATTATCGTGATTGGTTCGCCCTTGCTGCTGGAATTGTCATTATTATTTTTGGTTTAAATTTTTTGGGGATTTTCAAGATCGCTTTTTTATTCCGTGAAGCGCGTTTTCAGACCAAAAAAACACCTGCTGGTCCTTTAGGCGCGTATATTATTGGGTTAGCTTTCGCTTTTGGTTGGACACCGTGTATTGGCCCCATTTTAGGCCCTATTATAACGCTTGCTGGAACAAAAGAAACTGTGGGAGAGGGAGCTGTTCTATTAGCGGTTTATGCATTAGGTCTTGCTATTCCTTTTATGTTGGCAGCTTTATTTTCGAGCAGTTTTATGCGATTTTTAGGAGCTTTTCGTATTCATTTAGGAAAAGTTGAAAAAATTATTGGTGTTTTTCTTATTCTTACAGGGATTTTGTTTTTAACAGGCTCTATGCAGGATCTTTCATTTTGGCTTTTAGAACATTATCCTTCGTTGAGTTATATTGAAGATATTCGTTGGCACGATATTATGAATTTTTTTGGATTTTCTCGTTAGTCTTATGTGTTTTTATGGTTAGAAGTTGTCTTTCTATTGTTCTTGCTGCAGGTGAGGGGACGCGCATGAAATCGTCTCTGCCTAAGGTACTTCATAAAATTGCTGGATTGCCTCTTATATGCCATGTTCTAAAACAAATAGAATTGGCAGGCTCTTCACAATTAGCAGTCGTTGTGGGATTTGGTGCTAAGGAGGTTACGCACGTTGTTCAGTCATTTGTAAAAGATGCGATGATTTTTGAACAAAAAGAGCGTTTAGGAACAGCTCATGCTGTTTTATCTGCTCGTTTAGCTTTGCAAAAGGAAGTGGATGATGTTCTCATTGTTTTTGGGGATACGCCTCTCATTCAGCAAGATTCATTGCACCAAATGCGTGCACAGCTTGCTGATGGAGCAGATGTTGTTTTTGCAGGTTTTCATACCCAAAATCCAACAGGTTATGGGCGTCTTCTCGAGAAAAATGGTCAATTGATCGCAATTGTAGAAGAAAAAGACGCTAGCGATGAAGAAAAAAAGATTTCTTTTTGTAACGGTGGAATACTCGCTATACGTGGAAAACATGCACTTTCTCTTTTAGAGAAGGTTGGTAATAACAATGTGAAAAAAGAATATTATTTAACAGATATTGCTGCTCTTGCAACACGCGAAGGATTAGATGTGCGTGTTGTTGAAGTTCCTTTTGAAGATATTGTAGGAATTAACAACAGTCTTGAGCTTTCTGAGGCTGATTCTTTGTGGCAAAAACGTAAAGCGCGCGATTTAATGTTATCGGGTGTTACACTCTTAAAACCAGAAACACTCTATTTTTCTTATGATACAGAAATTGAACCAGGGGTGGTGATAGAACCAAATGTTTATTTTGGATTAAGCGTAAAAGTACAATCTGGTGCTGTTATTCATGCATTTAGTTATCTCGAGGGTACTGTGGTTGGTAAGGATGCACAGATTGGTCCCTATGCACGTTTGCGTCCAGGAACAGAGTTGGCGAAGTCCGTAAAGATTGGAAATTTTTGTGAAGTCAAACAAGCTAAGGTAGGAGAATCTTCTAAAATCAATCATTTAAGTTATATTGGTGATGCCGAAATTGGTGCACATACCAATATTGGAGCTGGTACGATTACTTGTAATTATGATGGATTTAACAAATATAAAACCATAATTGGTGATCATGCTTTTGTTGGGTCTAATACGGCACTTGTTTCCCCATTGGTAATAGGGGATGGCTCTTATGTTGCTTCAGGAAGTGTTATTACTGAAAATATTCCTATGAACAGTATGGCTTTTGGGCGTGCACGACAGGTTATAAAAGAGGGCTATGCGACAAAATTTCGAGAGCGCTTGTTAGAAAATAAACAGAAAAAATGATTATTTTCAGTCTATTCCTTTGTTTCGTGTTAATCTAACGATGGATAGGATGTTTATTCTTAAAGATTGCCGTACTCCATGTTTGAATTATTTTATTATTTATAGTTTTAAATAAAGGCTGTTGGATTGTTTTATAAGATTTAAATCTTAAGATGTGGGTTGGAGCTTTTTAATGTGTGGAATTATTGGAATTCTTGGAAAGAGGGGGGTTACGTCCTCTTTGGTTGAGGGGTTAAAACGTCTTGAATATAGAGGGTATGATTCATCTGGGGTGGCAACAGTCCATAATGGGCATCTTTATCGTGTACGTGCTGAGGGGAAGCTTGTTCATTTAGAAGAAAAATTAAAAAAAACACCTCTAGAGGGAAGTTTAGGGATTGGTCATACCCGTTGGGCTACGCATGGAATTGCTGTTGAACGCAATGCGCATCCCCATGTGACTGAAAAGCTTGCGATTGTTCATAATGGTATTATTGAAAATTTTGTAGAATTGCAAAAGGAACTCATAGAAGATGGTTATATCTTTGAAACAGAGACGGATACGGAAGTTATTGCACATTTAATAACGCGTGCATTAAAAGAAGGTCTTTCTCCGCAAGAAGCTGTACGTACCAGTTGGAAAAGGCTGCAGGGGGCTTTTGCTATTGTTCTTATTTTCGAAGGTGAAGATAACCTTATGATTGCGGCTCGTTCTGGTCCACCTCTGGCAATTGGTTATGGAAAAGATGAATTTTTTGTGGGGTCAGATGCGATTGCTTTGGCACCATTCGTTGATCATATTAGCTATATGGAAGATGGGGATTGGGCTGTTCTCACACGGGAAGGCGTCACAATTTATGATGTATATAATCAACCGGTAAAACGTTCTGTGACAACATTACTTGAAGAGGCTTTATTGATTTCTAAGGGTAATCATCGTCATTTTATGCACAAGGAAATGTTTGAACAACCTGAAGTGATTTCTCATAATTTGGCGCATTATCTTGATCTTGGAAATTATGCCGTTCGACCCTTTGAGAATTTGATTGATTGGAAAAACATTCATCGTCTCCTTTTTGCTAGTTGTGGAACGGCTTATTATTCAACCTTAGTTGCGCGCTATTGGTTTGAGAAATTTGCCGCTTTAAGTGTTGATAATGATGTTGCTTCGGAGTTTCGTTATCGTGAACCTCCTATAACGTCTGATGTGTTGTCGCTGTTTGTTTCTCAATCTGGTGAGACAGCTGATACATTGGCTTCTTTGCGTTATTGTCGTGAGCGGGGTGTAAAAACAGCAACAATTGTGAATGTAGAGCAATCAACAATGACAAGGGAGGCTGATTTTATTCTCCCAACACTTGCCGGACCGGAAATTGGTGTTGCGTCAACAAAAGCTTTTACCTGTCAATTGGCAACGCTTGCTTCACTAGCACTTAGTGCTGCTAAACAACGTGGCTATCTCTCTGTTCAAATGGAACAGCAATTGGTTCAACAATTGGCAGAAGTTCCACGTATTTTAAATGAGGTCTTAAAATTAGAGAGCAAAATTGAATGTATTTGTCGTGATTTAGTGAATGCAAAAAGTGTTCTTTATCTGGGACGTGGGACTTCTTATCCGATTGCTTTGGAGGGAGCCCTTAAACTGAAAGAGCTTTCTTATATTCATGCTGAAGGTTATGCGGCGGGTGAGTTGAAGCATGGACCAATTGCTTTGGTGGATGAGACAATACCTGTTATTGTTGTTGCACCTTATGATCGGTGGTTTGAAAAAACTTTTTCTAATATGCAAGAAGTGGTAGCGCGTAATGGTCGTATTATTTTAATAACCGATAAAAAAGGAGCAGAAGTAGCTTGTCTTAAGACTTTATCAACGATCACTTTGCCAGAAGTTCCAGAATTTATTTCTCCTATTATTTATGCACTCCCTGTTCAGTTAATCGCTTATCATACGGCTGTTTTATTAGGAACAGATGTCGATCAACCCCGTAATTTAGCAAAATCAGTCACGGTTGAATAAAAGTATATTTCTGAATCTTTGGGAGAATAATCAAGTGTAAGAAACTGATTTATAATGATAGCTTATTTTTTCCACTTTTCTCTGTTGAACGAGAATACCGGAGACGGGATTTTTCTTTCTAAATTCTTTACGATAAAACAAAAAATATTTTCTTACCTGTCAAAAAATAGATCAGCTATGTGAATATAATGATAGAAAAATGCGCAATATTTCTTCTACTGTTTTAATGCAAGAATAATTTAGATTGAAAGAAAAGATGCTGTTGTTGGGTTGTTACTCTTTCATGAAGCATAAAGATGGTAAGGGATTGCATAGATCGTTTATGGGTTATTCTAAGAGAGAAAATCGTATTTGAACAGAGAGGTATTTTAATTTTTTATTAGAGGGGCTTTGTTATCCTGCTCGCAAGAGGCGTGTAGCATCATCGTGTCCGAAAAGATAAAGCAGCAACTGTAAAGCTTGTCCTTGCTGAGAAGAAAGATGAGGATCGCGTTGTAAAAATAAACGAGCATCTTTTCTTGCCATTGACAAAAGATCATTATGAACTGCAAGGTTTGCTATATGAAATTCAGGGACTCCGGATTGTTTGGTACCTAAAAGCTCTCCTTCGCCTCGCAGGCGCCAATCTTCTTCAGCGATTTCAAAACCATCTTCTGTATTGCGGATAATATTAAGGCGTGTTGCTGCTGTTTTAGTCAGTGGATCTTTATAGAGCAAAATGCAGGAAGATTTTTTATCGCCTCGTCCTACACGTCCACGCAATTGGTGCAATTGTGAAAGGCCAAAATGTTCCGCGTGTTCTATGATAATGATTGAAGCATCTGGAATATCTACTCCCACTTCAATGACGGTGGTTGCAACTAAAATACGTGTATTTCCACATTTAAAAGATGCCATAGCGGCTTCTTTTTCTGCTGTAGACATTTTCCCGTGGATCATACCAACGTGTGCACCAAAGCGTTCATGGAGAAATGCAAAGCGGTTTTCAATTGAAGTGAGATCAAGAGCTGTCGATTCCTCCACTAAAGGACAAATCCAATAGAGCTTTTCTCCTTTTTCTAATGCAATTGCGATTCGCTCTATAAGCTCATGAAGACGTTTCAAAGAAAGCATTGCTGTTGTAATGGGTTGTCGTCCCATTGGTTTTTCTGTAATTTTAGATACATCCATATCACCAAAAGCTGTTAAGACAAGTGTGCGCGGAATGGGCGTGGCGGTCATAACCAGCATATCAGGTTTATTGCCTTTTTCTGTAAGAGCGATACGTTGATGGACACCAAAACGGTGTTGTTCATCGATAATGGTTAAGGCAAGATTGTTATAAGTAATGCTGTTTTGTATGAGAGCATGGGTTCCGATGATAATAGAAACTTGACCTGAGAGAATATCATTCAAGATATTTGTCCGCAATTTCCCTTTTTCTCGTCCTGTTAAAAGAGTTGTTTGTAATCCGACTTTTTCGGCAAGAGGGGCAATGGTGGAAAAATGTTGCCTGGCAAGCACTTCGGTTGGTGCCATTAAAGCTGATTGTCCTGAATTTTCAGCAATTTGTGCCATTGCCATCAATGCAACAACAGTTTTTCCTGCGCCTACATCACCTTGAAGTAGTCTTAGCATCGGTTCTGGCGAAGCAAGATCATTCGCGATATCTTCTACTGCTTTTTTTTGTCCGGTTGTGAGTTGAAAGGGGAGGACATTAAGCAATTTTTTAGTATAAATTCCTGTTGATGGTCGAGAAGTGCCAACAAGAGATTTAGTTTTCAAACGCACGAGTCCTAGCGCCAATTGACAAGCGAGCAATTCATCATAGGCAAGACGTTTGCGTGCTGTACTTTCTAGGGATAGATCGTTGGGATTAATGGGCGCATGGATACGGCGTAAAGCAACAGAAAAAGAAGAAAAATTTTGCTGCTTTTTTACATTTTCATCTATCCATTCTGGGAGCAGAGGAATAAAATCAAGAGCGTTTTGTATGGCGCGTCTTAGTGTCTTTGCAGTTAGTCCTGCAGTAGAGGGATAGACAGGTTCGATGAGAGGAATCTGATTTGATTGTTCGCTTGGAGCAATATAGTCGGGATGCGCCATTGAAAATTGCCCATTAAACCATTCAATTTTTCCTGATACAGTGACTTTTTTTCCTTCAGGGAGTTGTTTTTTTAGCCAAAGAGGCTGAGCGTGAAAAAAGACTAAATTTATTTTTCCTGTTTGATCATGGGCAATAACACGATAGGGGATTTTGTTGTGACCACGGGGCGGTGGTTGATGTTGATCGATGATAATTTCGAGCGTAACAGTGTCTCCTTCTGTTACACAAGCAATGTTGGGACGCATTCTGCGGTCTATGACGGAATGAGGCATTAATTGAAGAAGATCAATAAGAGTTGCTTCGCGTTGTGTAGGATTAACATTTAAGAGTTTGGTCAGTAAACCATAGACTTTAGGTGTAATACCAGAAAGAGTTCGAATAGAATTAAAAAGAGGGGTAAGAAGACTTGGAGGCATAAGCAAATTTAACCTGCTCTTTTTGTTTTTTCTAGACCTTTAGAAGAGCTTTTTGGGGATAAAGTCATAAAGAGGAGGTTGCTTTACTTACACATTGAATTTTAGGAAGAAAAATTAATATTTAAAGATAAATACAATAAAAAAGATAAATACAATAAAAGGGTGCTAAAATTAAAGTGCTTAGATGAGCTATATTGTTTTTCTTTTTATTTTAGCTGTTTATTTGCTGTGAATAGAAGCATTTTCTTGATAGAACTCTCTTATAAATATTAATAAAATTGGGATATTGCTCCTATGTAGGATGATGAATTTATAGCTTTAAAGTTATGATAAACAGAAGTTTTTTCTTTTATAAGGGGTGCTGTTTGGCATTTATTTTGTAGTGGGAAATTGTGAGAGTGGTAAAAAATAAAAATAAAATGCAAGAAAACAAAAATTCTCTTCCTCGCTTTATTCATTTGAGAGTGCATTCAGCTTATTCCTTGCTCGAAGGGGCTTTAAAAATCCCCCAAATTATTCAACAGGCTATTTCAGATCATGCACCAGCGGTTGCTATTACCGATACCAATAATTTATTTGGTGCTTTGGAATTTTCACAGCATTGTCTTGCTCATGGGGTCCAACCTATTATTGGTTGTCAGCTTACTGTTGATTTTTGTGATGAAAATGATCATTCACGTTTGGCTAAATGGCGTAATCCTTCTGATTTTTGCTCTATTGTTCTGTTGGCTGCTAGTGAAATCGGTTATGCTCATTTGGTTCGTCTTGTGAGCCGTGCTTATCTTGATAAACGTGATACTGATCCTCCTCATATTAAAGCTAATTGGTTGTCGGCACACAGTGAAGGAATAATTGTTTTAACGGGAGGCAAGGGAGGACCTATTAATCTTTCTTTGGCAGAAGAGAAAAAAGAACATGCTGTTGAACGCTTAATTTATTTGAAAAAATCTTTTGCTGATCGTCTTTATGTGGAATTACAACGGCATGGCTCTTATGATCGGAGAGTAGAAGCTGATCTTATTGAATTGGCTTATGCGCATGAAATTCCTCTTGTTGCAACAAATGAAGCCTTTTTTCTGAAGAGAGAAGGATATGAAGCGCATGATGCGCTGATGGCTGTTTCAGAAGGGCAAATAGTCTCTAATCCAGATCGCAAACGTGTGACGCCAGATCATTATTTGAAGTCACAAGATGAAATGGTTACACTGTTTTCTGATCTTCCAGAAGCTTTAGAAAATAGTGTTGAAATTGCATTGCGTTGTCATATTGCCACGCCTCTTCGAAAACCGATATTGCCTCGTTTTATAGAACAATCTGCTAATTCAGAAAATACTTTGGAAGTAGAAGATAGTGAGTTGTTAAATCAGGCTAAAGCTGGTTTGAAGATGCGGCTTGAAACAATTGGATTGGCTGAAGGGTATACGATTGCAGATTATGAGCAGCGGCTTGATTATGAAATTTCAGTTATTACGCGTATGCAATTTTCTGGATATTTTCTTATCGTTTCAGATTTCATAAAATGGGCAAAGGTTCATGATATTCCCGTTGGACCAGGACGGGGTTCTGGTGCTGGTTCACTTGTTGCTTATGCATTGACGATTACTGATGTTGATCCATTGCGGTTTTCTCTTCTCTTTGAACGTTTTCTCAACCCAGATCGTGTTTCGATGCCAGATTTTGATATCGACTTTTGTCAAGAGCGGCGCGAAGAAGTTATTCAATATGTTCAAAAAAAATATGGACGTAATCAAGTTGCTCAAATTATTACCTTTGGTAAGTTACAGGCACGTGCAGTTTTGCGTGATGTGGGGCGTGTTTTAGAAGTTCCTTATCGTCAGGTGGATTATCTTACAAAATTAATTCCTGCCACACCAGGAAGTCAGGTAGAATTGGCTGATGCTATTAAGGATGAACCTAAATTTGAAGAGGAAAAGAAAAAAGATCCCGTTGTTGGACGCGCATTAGATATCGCACTCCAGTTGGAGGGACTTTATCGTCATGCTTCGACTCATGCTGCTGGGATTGTTATCGGAGATCGTCCGCTTTGGGAGCTTGTCCCGATGTATCGTGATCCTCGTTCTGATATGCCTGTTACACAATTTAACATGAAATATGTTGAACAGGCAGGGCTGGTAAAATTTGATTTTCTTGGATTAAAAACGCTTACTGTTTTGAAAATGGCAGTCGATTTTGTTGCCAGAAAGGGGATTAAAATAGATTTATCAAATATTCCTCTGAATGATGAAGTAACCTATGCTATGATGGCACGTGGTGAAACGGTTGGCGTGTTTCAGGTGGAAAGTTCTGGTATGCGCAAGGCGTTGATCGGAATGAAGCCAGACCGTATTGAAGATATTATTGCGCTGGTCGCACTTTATCGTCCAGGTCCAATGGAGAATATTCCAACCTATAATGCACGCAAACATGGGGAAGAGGAAATTGCTTCCATTCATCCTAAAATAGATCATCTGATCAAAGAAACACAAGGTGTTATTGTCTATCAAGAACAGGTGATGCAGATTGCTCAGGTGCTTTCTGGCTATTCGCTTGGAGAAGCCGATTTATTACGTCGTGCTATGGGGAAAAAAATTCATGCTGAAATGCAAAAACAGCGTACGCGTTTTGTCAATGGAGCTGTTGCTGGTGGTGTTGATAAAGATCAAGCTGATATTATCTTTGATCTTTTAGCAAAATTTGCCGATTATGGTTTTAATAAATCGCACGCTGCTGCTTATGCAATTGTTTCTTACCAAACAGCTTATATGAAAGCAAATTATCCCGTTGAGTTTTTAGCAGCTTCAATGACGTATGATATGACGAATACAGATAAACTTAATGATTTTCGGCGTGAAGCATTAAGGCTGGGTATTGAAGTTATTGCACCTTCTATACAAACATCTCATCGTGTTTTTGAGGTTGGTGATAACTGTATTTATTATTCTCTTGCTGCCATTAAAGGAGTGGGAGAAACTGTTGTGGATCATATTGTTACTTGTCGTGGGGATAAGATTTTTAAGGATCTGGAAGATTTTTGTGCGCGTGTTGATCCTCGTATTGTTAACAAGCGTGCGATGGAAAGTTTAGTTTGTGCTGGTGCTTTTGATTGTTTTAACATTGCACGTGAGGTTTTATTAGCCAATCTTGGAACCCTTCATGCGCGTGCACTTCGTATTCTCGATGACAATTCTAGCGGGCAGGTTGATATATTTGGAATGGCAGGCGGATTAAAAGAACCATTGATTTTATCGCAAACAACTCCTTGGTTGCCGGCTGAGAAACTTTATCGAGAATTTCAAGCTATAGGTTTTTACTTTTCTGCGCATCCATTGGAGGAGTATCAAGCTATTCTGAACAAAAAACGCATTCAGACTTGGGTTAATTTTGCCAACGCCGTTAAAGGAGGAGCAACGGCTGCACGGCTTGCTGGAACTGTTGTGGCAAAAAACGTGCGCAAAACAAAATCTGGTAAAAAAATGGGAATTATTCATTTTTCTGATACAAGTGGACAATATGAAGCAGTTCTCTTTTCTGAGGCACTCTCAGATTATGAAGAGATGCTAGAACCCGGAAAATCTTTTATTATTACGGTGAGCGCAGAAAATCGTTCTGAAGGGGTTAGTTTGCGAATTGAAACAATTCAGTCGTTGGAAAAGGAATCATTAAAACAGCATAAAATGATGCGTCTTTTTATAAAAACAGTTGATATGCTTCCACAAATTGAACAAAATTTAAATCTTGGGGGGAATGGAGAGGTTGGGCTTATTTTAATTCAAGAGGATGGATTGCGAGAAGTCGAAATTGCGCTTCCTAAGCGATATAAGGTAAATTCACATGTCGCAAATGCTATGAAATTAATTCAGGGGGTTGTTGATGTAGAATTGAGTTAACAGAAAGATTAAAGATCGGAGCTGATTTTGAGTGGTGTTTTTGCTTTTAAGAGAGCTAAAAATTGAGCATTTAAAATCGGATTGTAGGTTTCGGAAAATATTGCTTTTATTTGAGTGAATTATGATGTTTTTTTAGTGTCATAGTGTCAAAAAATCTCTTTCTTTCGTAATATTCAAAGTGCTGGAAGAATTTTATAAGTTTTTATCATTATTTTTTATGGAATTCATCGCATCATACATGTAAAGCCAATTGAGATCTGACATAATGCTCTCTGGTGTACGAATTTTCATCATGAGATTGCGTGCAATTGCTATAGGACCGGTTGCGTGATAGGCTAATCTATTGAAATCTCCGCGTTTTTTTACTGCTACAATACGGGGGGTGCGTGTTGTTTCGTAAAGCGAAAGTGCTTTCGTTAATGAAAAATTTTTCAATGAAAGTGCTTCTGCTAATGTGGCAGCATCTTCGATTGCCATAGCGGCACCTTGCGCTGCAAAAGGTAAGGCTGCATGTGCACAATCGCCAACAAATACTTGTCTCTCTAAGCCGATAAAACGATTTTGTTTCATTTGAAAGAGTGGCCAATAGCTCCATTCATCGATATGATCAAAGATTTGTAAGATTTTTGAATTCCAACCTTTAAAAAGAGATTTGAGTTTTTCTTTATCTCCTTTATGAGCCCATCCTTCTTTTGAATTTTCTCCATGCGTAATGGCGACAAAATTAAAAATTTTTTCTGACGATTGAATGGGATAGACAACAAGATGATTTTGGGGTCCCATCCAAGCTGTAATTGTCTTCATATTTTGCAATGAAGAACGAAATTTTTGAGGAAGATTATCAAATGTTGTTGTTGCACGCCAAGCAATAAAGCCACTAAAATTTGCTCTTTCATGAAAGGGAGATTGTTGCCGTAATGTTGACCAAACTCCATCACATCCGATCAGGAGGGGCGTTGAATGAAGCTGTTCTGTTGTTGTATCTATTTTTATTGTCTTTATTTTAATGTTGGTTGCAGATTGGGTAGAAGATACAATCGTTTCGCCTGCTTTGTATTTGATTAAAGGATTTTCAATCACTGCATCATATAAAATTTTTTGTAAAGCCGCACGGTGGATCGTCATATAAGGGGCTTTCCAATATTTTTCTGTTAGATTGATAAGATGAGCCCGTAGATGTATTTTTAAAGATAATCCATCTTTTAACTCAAGAAAATGTGGGATTGTCGCGACTTCAGTGAGTTTGTTAAGAAGTTCCCAGCGAGCAAGAATAGATGTTGCATTTGGTGTCAGTTGAATACCAGCGCCTATTGTTTCAAGTTGCTTACACTTTTCGATAATGGTGCTTGCAATTCCTTTATGAGCGAGTGCTAAAGCGGTGCTTAAACCAGCAATTCCTCCTCCAACAATGAAGGGTGATCGGTTCACAAATGATTCCATATTAAACAAGCAGAATTAAAAGAGTGGTTATTAAGAAAGCCCAAAAACGCGATTATAATAGCTTTTCTGGATGATATAAACATCCTGTTGGGTTTGTTTGATCGTATGATAGCGAGGGAACATAACGATAAAGGGTTGAGCAATAAGGGCAAATTTTCTCATCTGCTTCTCCCATGTCGATAAAGATATGGGGATGATCGAATGGTTGTGTAGCGCCTACACACATAAATTCTTTCACACCAATTTCGATTGTTTTATATCCAAGGTCATTTTGGAAATGGGGAATATTGTGATCAGCCATGGCGTACAAACTCCAGAATAAATTGTCTCATCAGCTATAATTGGGCTCTTTTATTTTATAGGCGTGAGTTTGTAATAAAGCTTATAATAATGCAAGCTGCTTTTTAAGACAAATTTCTCCTCCTTTTATGCTATATTAGAATAATTGTCGTGTTTTTAGCGCTTTGCGCATAGAAATAGTTCCAAGTATTTTTAAATATTAAATGAAAACACGATGAGAAAAGTTAGGCATTGATATATTATTATGATGATAACACATTATAAAATGTTATATGGGATATTTCGTCAAGGATTTTAGAAAATATAAAAGAAAATTATTTAGGATATATGGAACAGAGGGTGGTAGATAAAATTTCTATATCGAATATAACAATGAAAAATCCGGTACGGTTTATTAATCGAGAGTTTTCATGGCTACAATTTAATAATCGTGTTTTGATGGAAGCGGCTAATTCTAAACATCCTTTATTAGAACGTCTACAATTTCTTTCTATTTCAGCGGCAAATCTTGATGAGTTTTTTATGGTTCGTGTTGCAGGACTAGCAGCTCAAATTCGTGCTCGCGTTACAGCGTGCAGTGCAGATGGACACACTCCACAGGAACAACTTGATATTGTATTAGCTGAGATTTCAAAGTTGCAGGCTCACCAACTACGAGAATTGAATGTTTTACGTGATGAATTAAAAAAGAATGATATTGAAATTATTTGTTCTGATGATCTTTTAGAAATTGAAAAATCATGGCTTGAAAAATATTTTCTTGAGACAATTTTTCCTGTTTTAAAACCTTTGCCTGTTGATTCTACTCATCCTTTTCCATTTATTCCTAATTTAGGGCTTTCTATTGCTCTTCAATTGTCTGGAGAAACTGATCAGAACTTACACACAGTGTTGTTGTCTATTTCAATGCTTTTAAGGCGTTTTATTCTTCTTCCTCAAGAGGGTAATCATTTTCGTTTTATTGCATCTGAAGATGTTATTTGCCTTTTTATTAAACATATATTTCCTAACTATGAGGTTAAAGGAATTGGTACATTTAGAGTAATCCGAGATAGTGATATTGAAGTAGAAGAAGAAGCTGAGGATCTTGTTCATTTTTTTGAAACTGCTCTCAAAAGGCGGCGCCGTGGGCAGGTTATTCGAGTTGAATTTGACGCAAAAATGCCAGAGAGTTTACGCCAATTTATAGCGAATAGTCTTGCTGTTCCTGATAATTGTATTAATGTTCTTGATGGATTTTTAGCGCTTAATATGGTATCAGAAATTGTTTCTATTTCCCGTAATGATCTCAAATTTATTCCTTATATTCCCCGTGTTCCAGAATGTATTCGTGAACATAAAGGGGATTGTTTTGCGGCTATTCGTGAAAATGATATTGTGATTCATCACCCTTATGAGACATTTGATGTTGTTGTCCAATTTTTACGTCAAGCTGCTTGCGATCCTGATGTTGTAGAAATTAAACAAACACTTTATCGTACATCAAATGATAGTCCAATTGTCGGCGCTTTGATTGAAGCAGCTGAACAGGGAAAGTCTGTGACTGCTTTGGTAGAACTTAAAGCACGTTTTGATGAGGAAGCAAATATTCGTTGGGCACGGGATCTTGAAAGTGCTGGGGTTCAAGTTATTTTTGGTTTTATTGCATTAAAAACTCATGCCAAGATGTCATTGGTTGTGAGACGTGAGGGAAAACGTCTTTGCTCTTATGTTCATCTTGGAACAGGAAATTATCATCCCATTAACGCTAAAACTTATACGGATCTTTCTTTTTTTTCCAAGGATGATGATATCGCTCATGATGTTGCGTTATTGTTCAATTATATTGCGCAATATGAGCGTCCGAATGAAACAATGAAGATTGCTTTTTCACCCTTAACATTGCGTGGTCGTATCTTAGAGCATATTGAGGGAGAAATTGCTCATGCACAACAGGGAAGGTTTGCTGCTATTTGGATGAAAGTTAATGCATTGGTTGATCCTGAAATTATTGATGCTTTATATCGTGCCAGTCAAGCAGGGGTGCAAATTGATTTGGTTGTGCGGGGGATATGTTGTTTACGTCCTCGTATTCTAGGAATTTCAGATAATATTCGTGTAAAATCAATTGTCGGGCGTTTTCTTGAACATAGTCGCATTTTTTGTTTTGGGAATGGTCAAGATTTGCCTAATGAAAATGCACTTGTTTACTTAGGATCTGCTGATATGATGCCTCGTAACCTAGACTATCGTATTGAAATATTGGTTCCAGTTTTTAATAAAATAGTGCGTCAAAAAATTCTTTTACAAATTATGTTGGCTAATATCATTGATAATCAACAAAGCTTTGATATACTTAAGGATGGAACATCAAAACGTATTACACCGCAGATAGGTGAAAGTCTGTTTAATGCGCAGGAGTATTTTATGGCTAATACAAGTTTTGCGGGGAGAAAAGAGTCCTTTGAATCTTCTGTTTCGCGCTTGATTGCGTTGCGTCGGCAACAAGCCGAAATACATAAAGATTAAAATCCAATGACATATATAGATGCTCAAGGTCGGTTAAAAGGGCGTAAGCCTGTTGCTGTTATTGACATTGGCTCAAATTCTGTTCGGTTGGTTATTTATGAGGGGCTTGTTCGCTCACCAACGGTTTTGTTTAATGAAAAGATTCTTTGTGGTCTCGGTCATGGTGTGGCAAAAACAGGATTTTTAGAAGAAAAATCGATGAAAATGGCGTTGCAAACACTGAAACGGTTTCGTACGCTTTGTCGACAGATTGGGGCAGATGAGGTCTATACTTTAGCAACAGCAGCAGCACGAGATGCAAAGAATGGTGTAGCATTTATTCAGCATGCTGAAGATATTTTGCAAAGTAAAATATATCTTCTTTCAGGAAGTGAAGAGGCTATGTATTCAGCATATGGAGTTGTGTCTACTTTTTATCAACCAAAAGGTATTTCTGGGGATCTTGGTGGTGGAAGTCTTGAGCTGATTGATATTGATCATTCTGATGTTGGTGAAGGGATAACTCTCCCATTGGGTGGTTTAAGGCTACAGTATATGTCAAATAATGATAGTGCTGTAGCTACAAAAATTGTACATGAGCAACTTTATAAATCGTCTGTTGTTCGTACTCGTAAAGGTATAGCACGTTATTTTTATGCAGTGGGGGGGACATGGCGTAATTTGGCAAAACTCCATATGGCAATGAAACACTATCGGCTCCCTGTTATGCATGGCTATGAAGTTGATGCTGTTGAAATGGAGAACTTTTTACGTCTTGTAGCACGTGGCAATATTGATAATATGAGGGGGATTGCAGCGGTTTCTCAGAATCGTCGGAAACTTTTATCTTATGGGGCAATAGTTCTTATTGAACTCATTCAGTGTATGGAGTTTGAAAAGATAATTTTTTCTGGTGCTGGCGTTCGTGAAGGTTTTCTTTATTCACGATTGCCGCAGGCGCTTCGACTTTCAGATCCTCTCATTGCAGCATGCACAGAAATGGCTATTTTACGGGCACGTTCACCAAAACAAGCAGAAGAACTCATTGATTTTACGACGAATGCTTTTGAAGTTTTTGGAATTTCAGAAACTGAAAATGAATGCCGTTATCGTCAAGCCGCTTGTCTTCTTGCGGATATTGGTTGGCGTATACATCCAGATTATCGAGGCAATGAAGCAGCAAATCAAATAGCTTTAGGATCTTATCCAGGAATTTCTCATGAAGGGCGCCTTTATGCGGCGCTTGCTGTTTTTTTTCGCAATACAAGTTTACTGGTTGATAAAGAATCTCTCCCCATTTTTCAATTAGCAACTCAAAATATAATTGAAAAAGCACGTATTCTTGGCGAAACTATGCGGATTGCTCATCTTTTTAGTGCTTCTGTTGCAGGTATTTTACCTCATCTATTGTGGCGTAAAAAAGAAGATCATATTATTTTGCAGATCCCAAAGAATTACGCTGGGTTATTAGGAGAACGTCCTCTTGGACGATTAAAAAAGTTATCAAAAATAATAAAAAAACCTCTTGCTTTTGAAATTTTTTGATTTTTTTCTAATTTATTCGGGCTTTATGTCTTATAATAGTGCCATTGACAAGGGATAAACTAGGCAACCTATCATCATGAGCTGGACAACGGGGGGCTGTTCTATAACGCCCGTGTCATCCCCCACGCAAGGCATTTGTAATGCCCTGAGCATTCATAAAAGAAAATATAATTTTTTTATCCAGTTACTTGCATCACAGAATGGATTTTGCACTTTTACGGTCCGCTAAAAGAATATCATTTTCTGTCATTATAAAATTCTTTCACTATAAAAAATAGAAACAAATCATAAGCATTATTAACCATATTTTCGAATCCTTTGAAAGGTATTTAATTTATAAAAAACAATATTTTATCATATAATTTCTGATGTGATTATTTATGATTCTTATTGAGACGATATGAGAGAAAAGAGAGAGAAAGTTATCCACAAATAATGGGGTTATGTATTCCATATCTTAGCTTTGATCTGTAACATAAGCCGTCCATTTATCCATATAGACACGGCGCTGTTCTAGATAGTCTGTTCGACGATAGGCACGCTCTACTTGTCTTCCGACTGTATGACCTGGGATGGTTTCTGCGATTTCATAAGGGGGAGCGGTTGTTTCAGTAAGCCAATCGCGTAAACTAGAACGAAACCCATAGGGGCAGACATAAAGTTTATTTTTTCTCATATACTTTGACATACAATTCTGAGCAAGGGGACTACGACTGGTTGCAGAAAAAAAGAAAACATTGCGAGAAAGCAAGCGCGCTTGTTTTAGAATTTCTAATGCTTCTGTTGTAGCGTCATGCAAACCGTTCATATTCTCAGCAGGGATAGTCCATATACCCTCATCCACTTGATTTTATGAATATGACACAAAGGAAAAGTGCGAATCCTGTAAGGATGCGTAGACGCAAAGCCAATAGTGTTAGGGTTGTTGTTTGGCAAAGTGTTTTTTATAAAAAGATGGTACATTTCTTCAATCCATTGCTGGTAAATTTTGTGTTTTATGGCGTTGTTTTCTTAAGAGAGAGTGCTTTTTCTGTTATTTGTAAATCAACATTCAAATCTAAGGCGTAGTATGTTTGAGATAAAGATTAAGACGGTTCAAGTGCTTTCTTTGCTGTTGCATCTTTTGTATACCAAATTGGGGCAAGGGTATTGCGTATCTCTGTTTGTATACTCTCTGAAACAGGCAGATAGCCTAATTTGGGGAGAATATGAAGGCGTAAAGATAAGACCAATCCCCAGCTTTGCCTTCATTTTTGAATTCAGCTTTACGGCTTTCAAAGGCATCTAGAGCAATGTATTTGAAGTAACGGAGATTACGCATTGCCTCACGTTTTTGTTTGTTGCGTTCTTTAATAGGGTCACGACCTTCACGTAAAACAGAACGCCATTCGGTTGCACATTCACAAGTTTTTTTTAAAGAAACATTTCGCAACGCACCCAAGCCCATTTTGCGGCGCCGACCATGAATGGTATAACGGTAAATCCATTGAGCACCTCCATCTTTACGCTTATGAAGAAGCAAGCCGGCACCATTATTATATTTGCCAGCTCCCAATGTTGCGACAGCCCTTGGCACTTGAGGCGATTCATAAGAGCCATTTTAGTCCTTTCTTGTACAGTTTTTATCCACACGCCAGCCCCGCTTATGGTGTGCAAGAGAATGGTTTTGATTGATTCAAGATAAACAGGTTTGAAATGAGAGAATCTTATGTTATTCGGGACTCTCATTCAACATGAAAAACAACGAATTATATTTATAAATCAGTATGTTAATTTTGTTAGGTGTTTTAGTTGTTATGCTGGCTCGTTTTTGATTGTTAGATTGTAATCTCGGTCGTTTTTAATACGATATGGTGACGTGAGGCATTATATCTTTGTTTGTTCCTATTGCGAGGCTGCTATTTTTGTAACGAATGCGCTTTTATTATAAGAACTTTTTCTTTTTAAAACTTTTAAATGAGGAGCTGTCTGTATTTTTAGATTTAGCTGCCATTTTTAATAAGAGTTTACTATTTAAGTTTTTAACTTTGTCAGAAGTAGGCTTTAGTTATCCTATTTGCGTTGGTCCATAGGGCATACCAATTTATGTAGGTAATAAGTAGCGTAATGGTTTTTTAAAAATGAAAATGTAAATTAAAGCTGTTTTGTGCTTATTTTTCCATCGTTAAAGTAAAACCCTATCTGCCCCTTTAGCAGTTGTTCGGCTTTTTTACCAAAAATTTCATAGCGCCAGCCATTCATAGCGGGAATATTTTTCTTTATTCCTCCATTGGCAATTTTTTCTAAATCATTAGATGTTGCAATAATTTTAGGGGCAATGCTGTTTTCGCTTGCAACAATTTTTAATAACACTTTGAGCAGATCGATAACAGCGGCCGTCGTATCATTGAGTGGATTATGTTTAGGAATGGGGGGTAAAGTAGAAAGATCCACCTCTAAGCCTTCGTGGACAGCTTTGATTAATGATTGAGCAATTGAGAGTTTATCCCAATTCTTATTAAGACTGCGCAATCGTTTTAATGCAGATTCATCTTTTGGTTGTTGGGTTGCTATTTCTATAAGACATTCATCTTTTATGATATGACGACGTGGCATATTGTATCTTCGTGCTTCACGTTCACGCCAAGCTGCTATCTTTTGTAATACAGCAAGTTCACGAGGCTTTTTAATTTGTCCTTTCACTTTTTTCCATGCTTCATCTTCTGGCATATCATAGGTTTTAGGATTTAAAAGGATTGTTAGTTCATCATCCATCCAGTGAGCACGTTGATTTTTTTCTAACCTTTTTTTCAATAACAGGTAAACATCTCTTAAATAGGTTACATCGGCAAGTGCATAGAGCAGTTGTTTTTCAGACAAAGGTCGGCAACTCCAGTCTGTAAAGCGGGAAGATTTATCAAGATGATGCCCCGTGCAACGTTGTACAATTTGATCATAGGAGATAGAATCACCAAACCCACAAATTGATCCTGCTATTTGCGTATCAAAGAGAGGGGAAGGAATAACACCTCCAAGATGATAAATTGTTTCAATATCTTGGCGCGCAGCATGAAAAACTTTTACAACTTTTTTATCGATCATAAGGTCAAAAAAAGGTTGTAAATTAATATCTGGTGCTATGGGATCAATCAAAACTGTGACATCTGGTGATGCGAGCTGGATTAAACACAGTTGAGGCCAAAAAGTTGTTTCGCGGATAAACTCAGTATCGACTGTTACAAAATCAGAGGTACGTAGAGCGTTAAGTGCAATTTCAAGATCTGTTGTTTGTGTAATAAGATTCATCATTTTATTATAATTCGATAAATTAAATTTGTCCTTTATTGACTTTATTTTTGAGTTTTTATTCTCATATCTTGACAAATGGTTATTAAAAAGCGTTTGTAGCGCATGTGAATATTATAATCAAAGGCAAAAAACATGCACCGTTATCGCAGTCATCATTGTGCGGCTCTTCGTAGATGTGATGTAGGAGCACAAGTCCGTCTTTCGGGATGGGTTCATCGTGTTCGTGATCATGGAGGAATTCTTTTTGTGGATTTACGTGATCATTTTGGAATTACACAAATTGTTGCTGATCCTGCTTCGCCGGCTTTTAAAGTTATTGAAAAAGTGCGTTCTGAATGGGTTATTCGTGTGGATGGAGAGGTATGTGCACGTTCTGATGAGGTTATTAATGCAACGCTTCCAACAGGTGAGATTGAAATTGTTGCACAAGAGGTAGAAATTCTTTCAAAATCTGATGAACTTCCTTTACCGGTTTTTGGTGAACCTGATTATCCAGAAGATATTCGATTAAAATATCGTTTTCTTGATTTGCGTCGGGAGACTATGCACAAAAATATCATGCGTCGGACTGAAATTATTGCGGCTATGAGACGGGCTATGCAAAATAATGGTTTTACGGAATTTACGACGCCACTTTTGACAGCTTCATCACCGGAAGGAGCACGTGATTTTTTGGTTCCAAGTCGTGTTCATCAGGGAAAATTTTATGCGCTACCGCAAGCACCACAGCAATATAAACAGTTGTTGATGATGTCAGGTTTTGATCGTTATTTTCAGATTGCTCCATGTTTTAGAGATGAAGATCCAAGGGCCGACCGTCTTCCTGGTGAATTTTATCAATTAGATGTTGAAATGAGTTTTGTTGAGCAAGAAGATGTTTTAGCAACTATGGAACCTATTATGCGTTCTATTTTTGAAGAATTTGCAGATGGAAAAACTGTGACACAAAGCTTTCCTCGCATTTCCTATGATGAAGCAATGCAAAAATATGGTTCAGATAAGCCTGATCTACGTAATCCGATCATTATGGAAGATGTTTCTCAACATTTTTATAATTCTGGTTTCAAAGTCTTTGCTCAAATTTTAGCAAATGATGAGAATGCACGAGTGTGGGCTATTCCGGCTAAAACGGGTGGAAGTCGTGCTTTTTGTGATCGTATGAATGTATGGGCACAAGGCGAGGGGCAACCAGGGCTTGGTTATATTTTTTGGCGTGAAGAAAAAGGAAAATTTGAAGGAGCAGGGCCTATCGCCAAAAATATTGGTCAACAGCGAGCTGAAGCGCTCCGTATACAGCTTGGACTTGAAAGTGGTGATGCTTGTTTTTTTGTGGCTGGAGATCCAAAAAAATTCGCATCTTTTGCTGGAGCAGCCCGTACACGGGTAGGGGAAGAATTAGATCTTCTCGATAGAGAGAGTTTCTCTTTGGCTTGGATTGTTGATTTTCCATTTTTTGAATGGAATGAAGATGAGAAAAAGATTGATTTTGCACATAATCCTTTTTCCATGCCTCAAGGGGGAGAAAATGCTCTTGAGACCCAAGATCCTCTTACTCTTAAAGCTTTTCAATATGATCTTGTTTGCAATGGTTATGAAATTGCATCAGGTGGAATTCGTAATCACTTACCAGAAATGATGCTTAAAGTTTTTGAGCTTGTAGGACTTTCTAAGGAAGTTGTGAAAGATCGTTTCGGTGGTCTTTATCGTGCATTCCATTATGGGGCTCCGCCACACGGTGGTATGGCTGCGGGAATTGACCGCATCATTATGCTGTTGCAGGGTGTTAAAAATTTGCGTGAAGTTGCTTTATTTCCTATGAATCAACAGGCACTTGATCTTTTGATGAGTGCTCCGTCTGATGTGTCTCCTACACAATTACGTGATTTAGGAATCCGTATGGCTCCTACTCACAAAAATAGCTCATAAAGTTGATTATGGATTGTTTTCATCTTTCTTATGCAGAGTGAAGTTTTGATGCCTCTCAAGAGCATCATGTGTGTGTGTGCTGTTTGTGAAATTTAGATAGACAAAAACGCTATTGTGTTGATTCTTTACGAGGCTTTTTTATTCCTTGTTTTTATAGTGGCTCTTCCCTTTGTGATAGGTGAGGAAATGATTGTGATTGTTTTATCATGAATAAATTAGAAATGAGAGAATTCTATAATATTTAGGAGTCTCATTTTAGTTGAAAAAAATGAATTATCTTTATACGACAATATATTATTTATTTTTTATTGAAGTTTTTACAGTGTTGTAGCAGAGAATTGTGTCTCTTCGTTTTTATGAGAATAATGCGGTTTTCTATTCTATGGACTTACTCTGAAAAGTTTAAATTTTATAAGCTTTGAATATTTTTTTAGTTTTTCATGGAAAAACTGAATGGGGTTGTTGTACAATTTATCTTTATAATAAAAGATGATGTTTGAAAGGTGCTTTTGTCATTCCAAAAAGAATGAAATAACTCTTTGTGAGCAGTTAAATTATTATCAGATTTGACAAAGCTTTCAATAAATTACTTAGGACAAGGGGGGAAGGGCGTGTATAAATTTTTCAAATTGATATAATTTTCTGTTCATGTTCTAATCGCAGCGTTTGTTTTTATGTAATTGACTTTTAATAAAAAAGTCGACTCATAGAAGATTTCATTAAATAAATCCTATAAAATAATTTCTTATTATTGTGGGAATTGTTATTTTAATACTATGTCTGATAAAATGAATTTACCTTTTGATAAAGAACATATTGAACCAATAGAATTACGTTCTGCTTTACAGGAACGTTATTTGGCTTATGCACTTTCTACGATTACACATCGTGCATTGCCTGATGTACGCGATGGATTGAAGCCTGTTCACCGGCGGATTGTTCATGCGATGCGTCTTCTCAAACTAAATCCTGGACAGTCTTATGCGAAATGCGCGCGGATTGTCGGTGATGTCATGGGAAAATTTCATCCTCATGGGGATGCGTCTATTTATGATGCTTTGGTGCGCTTGGCTCAAAGTTTTGCTGTTCGTTATCCGTTGGTTGATGGGCAAGGCAATTTTGGTAATATTGATGGTGATAATGCTGCTGCCATGCGTTATACGGAAGCACGTATGACTGAAGTGGCTGCATTGTTACTTGAAGGAATTAATGAGAATGCTATTGATTTTCGTTTAACCTATAATGAAGAAGATGAAGAGCCTGTTGTTTTACCAGGAGCTTTCCCTAATCTTTTAGCAAATGGTTCTTCTGGTATTGCTGTTGGTATGGCAACATCTATTCCACCCCATAATGTTGCTGAGCTTTGTGATGCAGCGCTTCATTTGATTGCGCATCCCGATGTAAATGATGAGGAATTAAATCAATTCGTTCTTGGTCCTGATTTCCCGACAGGGGGAATTTTAGTTGAGCCTAAAAAAAGTATTGAGGAATCTTATCGTGTTGGGCGTGGATTCTTTCGTTTGCGTTCACGTTGGCATCAGGAATCGGGTAGCCGTGGTTCTTATGTGATTGTTGTGACTGAAATTCCCTATCAGATTCAAAAGTCACGTCTTATTGAAAAAACAGCAGAGTTATTGCTTGCACGGCGATTGCCAATGCTTGAGGATATCCAAGATGAATCAGCAGAAGATATCAGAATTGTGCTGGTTCCTAAAAATCGTACGGTTGATCCGGAGCTTCTTATGGAGTCTCTTTTTAAATTGACTGATTTTGAGGTAAGATTTCCCCTTAATCTGAATGTTTTGTCTTTGGGAAAAATACCCAATGTTCTCTCTTTGCGTGAGAGTTTACAGCAATGGCTCGAACATCGTCAAGAAGTCCTTATTCGTCGCTCTCATTATCGGCTTGATCAAATTGATTGTCGATTAGAAATTCTTCATGGATATCTTATTGCCTATTTAAATCTCGATGAGGTTATTCAGATTATTCGTGAAGAGGATGAACCTAAAAAGCAGCTCATTAGTCGTTTTGAATTAACAGAAAATCAAGCTGAAGCTATTCTTAATATGCGCTTGCGTTCTTTGCGTAAGCTTGAGGAATTTGAAATTCGTAAAGAATTTGAAAGTTTGAAAGCTGAAAAAGAAAAGCTACAGAATTTGTTGGCTTCTCCTATAAAACAATGGAAAATAATTTCAGAAGAAATCAAAAAAGTTCGAAATACTTTTGGTCCTGAAACACTCTTAGGGAAAAGACGTACGACATTTGAAGAGGCACCTAGACATGATCTTGATGATATTCAACAGGCAATGATCGAAAAAGAGCCGATTACTATTGTTATTTCTGAAAAGGGATGGATGCGTGCTTTGAAGGGACATTTGAGCGATTATAAAGCACTTTCTTTTAAAGAAGGAGACAGTTTAAAGTTAGCATTTCCAGCATTTACGACCGACAAGATTGTGCTGATAAGTACGGGGGGAAAGTTTTTTGCTATTGGTGCAAATAGTTTACCTGGAGGGCGGGGGCATGGTGAACCTATTCGTCTTTTAGTTGATATGGATGATGAGCACGATGTTCTTACAGCTTTTGTGCATCACGCCGAGGAAAAATTGCTTTTGATTTCATCTCACGGTAATGGTTTTATTGTTCCTTCTGCAGAAGTGATCGCCAATACACGAAAAGGAAAGCAAGTGATGAATGTGAAAGCTCCTGATAAGGTGAAGCTTTGTGTTCAAGTAAATGGTGATCATGTTGCGGTGGTTGGAGAAAACCGTAAAATGCTTATTTTTTCTATTGAACAAATACCAGAAATGAATCGCGGTAAAGGTGTTCGTTTACAGCGTTATAAAGAAGGTGGTGTTGTTGATGCCAAGACTTTCAATTTATCAGAAGGCTTAAGTTGGCAAGATACAGCTGAACGAATCTTTAACCGTCAGGCGGACGATCTCTTTGAATGGATGGGGACGCGTGCAGGCGTCGGGCGTTTGGTTCCAAAAGGATTTCCAAAATCAGGAAAATTTATTAATTAAATGTATTTTATAAATGGGGAAAATTCCCTATGGTTTTATGATTGTGTAAGATATTAATTTATAAGGATAATTTATTATTTTTTATATTGAAAAAAAACTAAAGCGTGAGTTTTTTCTATTTCGATCTTGTTCAGGTTAAATCAATCAAAACTGTTTTTTAACATTACAGCATTTATGGGTGCTGTCGTGAAATGATTTGATATTTTGAGAGCTGTATCTTTAAACAAACAATGTGACTGTTTAACACAAGAGTGTTCTATTTGGAGATGTTTTATTTGTCTGATCGGTTTATCTCCTTATTGTTTAAGAGAGATGTTATTAATCTTTCGTAGTAATATTTATTCGTTAGGATTACTATGATATTGCCTAAAAAGATGACCACGTTCAGCCCATAAGACGAGAAGTATGGCAGCGAGACTCAAAAAGAAAAATCCTGCTGAGTTTGGGATGGTTGTTTCATTAAATTGTTGAGCAATAAAAAAACTAAGACCTGTGCCAATAGATGTTTGCAGAAAACCAGATATAGACGACGCCGTTCCAGCTATTTCTCCTACAGGTTCAAGAGCGAGTGTATTGAAGTTTGCCATAATGCCACCGCAGGCAAACATCAGTATACAGAATAACATCATGTAAAAAGAAAAAGGAAGAATACCATCTGTTAAGATAGAGCCAACAAACCATACACATGAAGTGATAGAAAAGAGCAAAAGCATAGTATGAGCAATACGCCGCATTCCAAGGCGTCCAACGAGTTGAGAGTTAAAGAATGATGATAGAGCTTGAAATGCAGCACCAACTGCAAAGGCAATAGGGAACCAAAGTCCTAGATTATAGATCCCTTCATACGTTTGTTGTGATGTATTAACAGCAGTAAAGATACAGCCTAAAATAATGGAAGTTGCTAGTGTATAGCAAAGTGTTGTGCGATTGGTTATTACAATCCATAAATTATGTTTGACCGAAGAAAAGGAAAGAGAGCGTTGCGCATAAAGAGTTTCAGGCAAGCGCAGTTGAATCCAAATCATCAGTCCTAAACCAATAATTGCCATGAATATGAAAATAAATTGCCAGTTTCCAAACAGTAAAATGATCTGTCCTGTTGCTGGTCCAATCATTGGTGCAATAAGGAAAACCATCATCACGATAGACATCACTTCGGCCATTTTCCGACCACTATAGAGATCACGTACAATGGAAACTGTGAGCACGCGCATAGCAGCTCCTCCCATACCTTGCAGGATACGCAAAATAAGCAAGAGAGAAAAATTAGATACAAATGCACAGCCAATCGCTGTAAATGAATAAAAAGCAAGACCAATAAGAATAAGTTTACGTCGCCCATAACGATCGCTTATAGGACCAAAAAATATCTGTGTGACGCCATAGCTGATAAGATAACTCGAAATGATATAATGTTGATCGTTTTCGTTGATAACATTTAAACTGTTTAAAATGTTGGGCATAGCTGGCAACATAATATCAACAGCTATAGAATTGATGGCCATGAGTGAAGCAATGAGAATAACAAATTCTTTATAGCCAATTTTTTTTCTAATCGCATCACTATGCTTTTGTTCGTCGACTGAATATGACATACGGCATCCTTGAAATATAAATTTCGTCTGAAAACAGCTCTTTTTAAGAGTCTGAATAAAATGAAAGATACCTATGATTGATTACAGGGAATGTTTTTTTCTTTCAAAAGTTCCTGTAACTCATTGTTTTGAAACATCTCTTTAACAATATCACAGCCTCCGACAAATTCACCCTTGATATACAGCTGTGGAATTGTTGGCCAATTTGAGTAATCTTTAATTCCTTGACGCAATTCGTTAGAAGTTAAGATATTAATTCCTTTATAATTCAATCCTAAATAGTCAAGGATTTGAACAACTTGTCCTGAAAACCCGCATTGCGGAGCGTCAGGTGTTCCTTTCATGAATAAAATGACGTCGTTTGTTTTAATCTCGTTGTCAATAAAATCATGAACAGTGGTCATTTTTATCCCTCGATATTTCAGATTTTTATAAGTGTGTAATTTATATTCATACTGTTTTTAATCGTATTAAATGAGTGAATGCAAGAAGAAATTTTAGATTATTTTGGGATATTTGTTTGCAACATTAAGGCGTGAAGGTCATTTCCCATATTGCCTTTAAGGGCATCATAGACCATTTTATGTTGTTGAACACGGGTTTTACCACGAAAACTTTCAGAAATAACTTCTGCAGCGTAATGTTCCCCATCTCCAGCAAGATCACGAATTGTTACAGTAGCATCAGGAATGCCTTCACGAATAAGCGTTTCAATTGCATGGGCACTCATTGCCATCATTATTCTCCTATGTTATTCATTTTTTATAAAGGCTGTTTAAGAGAAAAAAACAATTTTTACTCTTCACCCATAAATTGTGGAAACCAGTTTTCATAGGCTTTTGTGAGTTTGTCTACTGAAAGTGTTAATATCCCATCTATAATGAGAGAAGTTCCCTCAACTTGACCTAGCTCTGTTAAAGAAACTGTATTGATTTGTGCACGCTCTTTAAGACTATTGAGAGAGTGAGGTTTGACGGCTAAAAGATAACGTCCTTGGTCTTCTCCAAAAAGTTCTGCATGATGGGGTGATTTATTGCTTAACGTTACTTTGATTCCTTTACCTGCTTTAATCACCATTTCGGCAAGTGCTATCGCTAATCCTCCGTCAGAAATGTCATGAGCAGCATGAATAAAACCGCTATTAATGGCATCTCGAACAAATTGACCATGCTTTTTTTCAAGTTGTAAATCTACAGGGGGGGGGGCACCTGCATCAATATTTAAAATGTTACGCGCATAAATTGATTGTCCTAAATGAGAGCCGCAATTTCCTACTAAAACAAGAATATCTCCATTTTGCATACCACTTATTGTTACCATTTTAGACCAATCATTAAGAAGTCCTACACCAGCAATTGTGGGGGTTGGAAGAATGGCTTCCCCATTTGTTTCGTTGTAAAGAGAAACATTGCCTGAAACGATAGGAAAATCGAGGATTCTACAAGCTTCTCCTATACCTTTAATAGCCAAAACCAGCTGTCCCATAATTTCAGGTTTTTCAGGGTTACCAAAATTGAGATTATCTGTCGCAGCCAGTGGTGTTGCACCTGTCGTACTAATATTTCGCCAGCATTCTGCGACAGCTTGTTTTCCTCCTTCATAAGGGTCTGCTTCACAATAACGAGGTGTTACATCAGAAGAAAAAGCAAGAGCACGTTTGCTGTTGTTTCCTACACGGATAACGCCTGCATCACCTCCTGGACAAACAAGGCTATTTCCTTGGATAAGGGTATCATATTGTTCATAAACCCATCGCCGTGAACTTTGATCAGCAGAATTCAATAAGGATAGAAGGGCATCACCAAGATTTTCAACCTTTTTGACGTCTTCTGCTTTCAAGGGTGTTTTTTTGGCCGGTTCACTCCAAGGACGATCATAAACAGGCGCTTCATCACCAAGCTCTTTGATGGGAAGATTGACAACTTCTTCTCCTTGATGAAATACACGAAAACGTAAATCATCGGTTGTTTTTCCAATGATAGAAAAATGCAGCCCCCACTTATGAAAAATTGCTTCTGCTTGCTTTTCTAGTTCTGGTTTAAGAACCATGAGCATGCGCTCTTGACTTTCAGAAAGCATCATTTCATAGGCTGTCATGTTTTCTTCTCGAACAGGAACTGTATCGAGATTAAGCTGTATCCCTAGATTTCCTTTTGCACCCATTTCAACGGCAGAAGAGGTGAGTCCTGCTGCCCCCATATCTTGAATAGCAACTACGGCTCCAAGTTCCATGAGCTCTAAACATGCTTCAAGAAGACATTTTTCTGTAAAAGGATCACCTACTTGAACAGTTGGGCGTTTTTCACTGATTGAATCATCAAATTCAGCAGAAGCCATTGTTGCTCCACCGACACCATCACGTCCTGTTTTTGCACCAAGATAAACAACAGGGAGTCCAATACCTTGCGCTTTAGAATAAAAAAGGGCGTTTGTCTTTGCAATACCGGCGACAAAAGCGTTAACAAGGATATTGCCATTATAACGCTCATCAAAATTTACTTCTCCACCAATAGTTGGAACGCCGAAAGCATTGCTGTAACCACCAATTCCAGAAACAACACCAGAAACAAGATGGCGTGTTCTTGGGTGATCAGGAGCACCAAATCGCAATGCATTCATAGCAGCAACAGGACGGGCTCCCATTGTAAAGACATCACGTAAAATACCACCAACACCTGTCGCTGCACCTTGATAAGGTTCAATATAAGAAGGGTGGTTATGGCTTTCCATTTTGAAAACAACACATTGCCCTTCACCAATATCGACAACACCAGCATTTTCACCAGGTCCTTGGATGACACATTTTCCTTCTGTCGGAAGAGTCTTTAGCCATTTTTTAGATGATTTATAGGAACAATGTTCGTTCCACATTGCAGAAAAAATTCCTAGTTCAGTAAATGTTGGTTCTCTACCGATTAACGTCAGGATACGTTGATATTCATCCTCTTTTAGCCCGTGTTGTGCAATGAGTTCTGGTGTAATAGTGATGTTATTGCAAGGCTTCATGAGTATTTATCCGTTAAATTAATCGAAATTTAGCATTTTTATTTTTTTAATCTAGTAGCTTATATTATAAGCAATAATGTTGTTTAATAATAAATAGTTATAGATAGTAAGCTGAAGATTTTGTTCGTTTGTTTGGTGGGATTTAAGACTAAAATGGTCTTAAATACTTGTATGTTTAGAAAATAATATCCATTGTTGTTTGTGAAGAGCTTTGTTCATAGATTTACGATGCGAGGAATAGTATAGATCCTTGTTTTTGACAATCATGGAGCGCGAGTATTTTTGCAACATCATCCATTTACCAACTCTAAAGCGCTTTGAAAAAGTAAACGACCGTCAATACCTCCGTGGGCGGGTTCAATAAAGTTTTCAGGATGAGGCATCATACCAAGAATATTACCAGCTTTATTAACAATACCAGCAATATCTTTCATTGAGCCGTTCGGGTTTGTATTTTCTGCATAGCGAAAAACAATTTGTTCATTGTCTTCCATTTGCTTTAATGTTTCACTATCAATAAAATAATTTCCATCGTGATGGGCAACAGGACAACGAATAATTTGTCCTTGAGAATAATATCGAGAAAATTTCGTCTTGGCGTTAACGACTTCAAGTTTGATTTCACGACAAACAAATTTTAAAGAAGCGTTACGCATTAAAGTTCCAGGTAATAATCCTGCTTCCAACAAAATTTGAAATCCATTACAGATACCTATTATTGTAGTACCTTCTTGTGCTTTTTCACGAATGGCTTTTAAGATGGGAGTTCGCGCTCCAATAGCACCACATCTTAAGTAGTCGCCATAGGAAAAACCACCAGGAATAATAATAACATCTACATCTGGAATTGTTGTTTCTGTTTGCCAAATTTTTAGTGGCTCAACTCCCGTTATATGATGTAATGCTGCAACCATATCTCGATCACGATTTAATCCAGGAAGTTGAATGATGGCAGTTTTCATGAGCGTTCCACTTAAAAAAGTTCGATTGTATAATTTTCAATGACAGTATTTGCGAGTAACTCTTCACACATTTGTTCAAGTTTTTTCTTTGCGGTTTCAGAAGGTAGATCATCAAGAACAATATCAAAAACCTTTCCTTGACGAATGGATTGAATGCCTTCGAAAGCTAAACTTTTTAAAGCACCGACAATTGCTTCTCCTTGTGGATCAAGAACGCTTTCTCTTAAAGTAACTGTAATGCGTGCTTTCATTTTTTGCTTCCTGCTTGTTAAAAGAACCTCTCCTTTGAAGAGAGGTATTTATATAAGGTGATGTTTTTTTGCCCTGTTTTTACTTTACGAGAACGGGACCACTTGGTCGTGTTGGTTCGTTTTCATTCATAATACCAAGGCGTTTGGCAACTTCTTGATAGGCATTAATAAGCCCACCCATATCACGACGAAAACGGTCTTTATCCATTTTTTCTTGTGTGTGCATATCCCATAGTCGTGCAGAATCAGGTGAGATTTCATCAGCAAGAACAATGCGCATCGTTTCATCTTCCCACAGGCGACCAAATTCCATTTTAAAATCAATTAATTGGATGTTAACACCGGCAAAAAGCCCAGAAAGAAAATCATTAACACGAATTGAAAGTTGCATGATATCTTCTATCTCTTGTGGGACAGCCCATCCAAAAGCTGTGATATGTTCTTCCGTTACCATAGGATCATCGAGAGAATCATTTTTATAGTAGAACTCAATGATGGATTGCGGAAGCGGGGTTCCTTCTTCCAGTCCTAAACGCTTAGCAAGAGAGCCGGCAGCAACATTGCGAACAACAACTTCCAACGGAATGATTTCTACTGCTTTAATAAGCTGTTCGCGCATGTTTATACGTTTGATAAAATGTGTTGGGATGCCCAAACGCCCAAGATGGCTAAAGATATGTTCCGAAATTCGGTTGTTTAAAACCCCTTTTCCGTCGATAATTTCATGTTTTTTTGCATTAAAGGCAGTTGCATCATCTTTAAAAAATTGAATATAAGTTCCTGGTTCAGGTCCTTCATATAAAATTTTAGCCTTGCCTTCATAAATACGGTGGCGACGATTCATCATGATTCTCTATTTATCTTGAGAGGTTTTTAATAACATTGGTAAATGATACTATCCTAATTGATAGAATTTCTCAATGATATTGCTATGATACTTTTATAATTTTTGTCATTACACGTCTACCCAAAGGTGAAGATACATAAGTGATGAGAAAGAAGATTACCTCTCTTTGATCAAATTTTTGCAAGAAAGTGAGAAAGGACCATAAGCCCTTCAGGCCAAGGTCCGTGTCCGGATTCTGCGTTAATATGGCCAGAATACCCAGCATCAACAAAGAGTGATCCCCAATCATTGGCAATTTTTTCTGCTACTGAGAATTGACAAAACTCATCGTTGCGACTGGCTATGACAATAGAAGGAAAAGGCAGTTTTTGACGATGATAGGGGCCAAATGTCATTAAATGTTTGGGACGTATTTTCTCATTGGCGACATCTGGAGGTGCAACAAAGAAAGCGCCACAAATTTTTTCTGTATTTTGTACAGTTGCATGAATAGCGCTGGGAACTCCTAATGAATGGGCAATAAGCATAACAGGCCTTTGAGCTTTTGCGATGGCAGTTTTAATTTTGTTAACCCACTCTTCACAAACAGGCTTTGACCAATGGAGTTGTTCAATGCGGCGGGCTGTCGACAATTTTTTTTCCCAGCGTGTTTGCCAATGATCTGGACCAGATCCTTTGTAGCCAGGAACAATAAGAATATCGAGTTGATTTGCTTTCATGAATTGTTTTCTTTGTTACAACAGATTTTTGATTATAGGTGGAACAGATTTGGTTTTTTTATGTCGCTTTATTGTTCTTCAAAAACACGTTTAAAAATCGTATTGATATGTTTGGTGTGGTAAGAAAGATCAAATTTTTCACGAAGTTCTTCTTCACTTAAAACTTTGGTAACATCTTTGTCGTTGAGGAGTTCTTCTAAAAAATCTTTTCCTTGTTCCCAAACTTTCATCGCATTTCGTTGTACAATCCGATAAGAATCTTCACGACTGATTCCTGCTTGCGTAAGTGCTAAAAGCACCCGTTGTGAGTGAACAAGACCACGGAATTTATTGAGATTTTTTTGCATATTTTCTGGATAGACAATGAGATTTTCAATGACAGATGTGAGGCGAGAAAGAGCAAAATCAAGTGTAATAGTCGCATCTGGAGCAATATAACGCTCAACAGATGAATGGGAAATATCACGTTCATGCCAAAGTGCAACATTTTCCATGGCTGGGAGTGCAAATGCACGTACCATGCGGGCTAATCCAGTTAGATTTTCTGTTAAAACTGGATTACGTTTATGAGGCATCGCCGATGAACCTTTTTGCCCAGGTGAGAAATGTTCCTCTGCTTCAAGAACTTCTGTTCGTTGTAAATGGCGTATTTCTATTGCTAACCTTTCAATAGAGGAAGCAATAACACCAAGTGTTGCAAAAAACATAGCATGACGATCTCTTGGTATTACTTGGGTGGAAACCGGTTCTGCACGCATCTTCAAGGCTTTTGCTACATGTTCTTCAACGCGGGGATCGATATTTGCAAAAGTTCCTACAGCTCCTGAAATTGCGCAAGTAGAAATTTCTTCTCGTGCTGCAAGAAGACGTTTGCGACAACGGGAAAATTCAGCGTATGCGAGAGCAAATTTTACTCCAAATGTTGTCGGTTCAGCATGAATGCCATGACTCCGCCCAATGGTGATTGTTTCTTTATGCTCAAAAGCACGTCTTTTTAATGCTTCAAGAAGTTGATCTATATCCTCTAGCAAAATATCACTAGCACGCATCAATTGAATATTTAGCGTTGTATCTAGAACATCAGATGATGTCATGCCTTGGTGGATAAAACGTGCCTCTGGTCCAATGAATTCAGCTAGGTGGGTCAGAAATGCGATAACATCATGTTTGGTAATTGCTTCAATTTCATCAATGCGATTGATATCAAATTTAGCTGCTGCTCCTTTTTCCCAAATGACTTTGGCGGCTTCTTTCGGAATAATCCCTAAGTGAGCAAGGGCATCACAGGCATGGGCTTCAATTTCAAACCAAATACGATATTTTGTTTCGGGAGACCAAATTGCTACCATTGCAGGGCGGGAATAACGTGCGATCATTATTTTTTTCCTTCTTGTGAGAGGATTGCGGCTTGGCGCAATGCATTAATACGTGTTTTGTAAAGCTCTTTATTTCCGTTTTTATAAATTGCAGAGCCTGCGACAAATACATTTGCACCAGCTTTTGCAGCTATCCCAATTGTATCAACGGTGATACCACCATCAACTTCAAGATCAATAGGGCGGTTTGCAATCATGCTTTTAACGCGCTTAATTTTATCTTTTATTTCTGGAATAAAACTTTGTCCACCAAAACCGGGATTAACCGTCATGATGAGAATGAGATCTAATTGATCAAGCAAATATTCAAGTACATGTTCTGGGGTGCTTGGATTGAGTGCAATTCCTGCTTTTTTTCCCATTTTTTTTATTGTTTGTAATGAACGATGAAGATGTGGACTTGCTTCAGCATGAATGGTTATAATATCTGAACCCGCTTTTACAAAAGCTTCCAAATAAGGGTCTACCGGTGCGATCATCAGGTGGACATCAAATGTTGCTTTGGTTAATGGGCGCAGAGCCTTGACTATTTCAGGACCAAAGGTGATGTTAGGAACAAAGTGTCCATCCATGATATCAAGATGAAGCCAATCTGCACCAGCATCAACAACATCTAACATTTCTTGTCCAAGTTTAGAAAAATCAGAAGCCAAGAGTGAAGGCGAAATGAGATGAGAATGGGGCATTAAAATCTCCTTGATTGGCTGTTTTTATCATATCGCTGTGTATACACAAATATCTTTTGTGTTATGACGGAAAAGAAAAATATGTATTATAGGTCTTTGTTATGGAAAGATCGCTTGAAATTTTAAAGCTTTATAAGTGAAAGATATGTCGAATCATAAAACATATTTGATGCCTAAACTTCAACATAATATTGCGGTTTCTTCCCAAGAATATCGAGATGCCATGAGTCTTTTTGCAGGAGCTGTGCATATTGTGACAACAAATGGCATTAAGGGAAGACGTGGGGTGACTGTTTCGGCGTGTTGTTCTTTATCTGATAATCCTCCAACCCTTCTTGTCTGTCTCATGCGCCATAATTTAAAGAATCAGGTGTTTATGGAGAATGGAAATTTTTGTGTTAATAGCTTGGCAGGAAAACATCGTCCATTAGCGGATGTTTTTTCGAGGTGTTGCACTCTTACACAAAATGAGCGTTTTGATGCTGCTCAATGGGGAGTTTTGCAAACGGGGGCGCCTAGTCTTTCAGACGCTCTAGCGTCGTTTGATTGTCGTTTGATTTGTTGGCATGAGCATGCAACCCATTGTGTTTTGATTGGTGAGGTTGTTGCAATCAACTGTAATAAAGAAAAAGATGCTTTGATGTATTTGAAACGTGAATATCACACTTTGCCTTTATAAAGATTTTATTTTTTTGCATTGCTGAAATGATTTATTGTTGCTTCATTTAGATTTTAAACAATGAGAAAGCAGGGGAGGGATGACTCTGATATTAGATTTCCTTCTTTTTGAAGTTTCTCAGTAAGCAAGAAAAATGTTCTGGATGAGATTTGATCAAGAATCCAACCTACATAGAAAAGCGATCAAATCTAAACAGTGTATTTAGACATATTTGTAGATTGTTATGAAAAAACATTTTACTCTTGTGTTGATGGGTATTGCACAATATATAGACCGCACATAGCATATGTGGAGGTTTTTTATTGCATGAGCGAAGAGATTGATGGTCAATATCGCCCTAGTGAAGATGAGCCTTTTATGAATGAGCGGCAAAAGGCGTATTTTCGTGCTAAATTGGTTTCTTGGAAGAATGATATATTAAAAGAAGCTCGTGAGACTTTGGAAAATTTGCAGGAAGAGAACGTTGGTCAGCCTGATTTGACTGATAGGGCTTCTTGTGAAACTGATCGTACAATCGAATTACGTGCGCGGGATCGTCAGAGGAAACTTATTTCAAAAATAGATGCTGCTTTAGAGCGTATTGATAATGGGACATATGGCTTTTGTGAAGAAACCGGCGAACCCATTAGTATAAAGCGTCTTGAGGCTCGGCCAATAGCCGTTTTGTCATTGGAAGCGCAAGAACGTCACGAACGACGTGAAAGAGTTTATCGCGATGATTAAGGTCATTGAAATGATAAACAAACAAAACTCGTGGTGATAAAATTGTATATTTTTATTTTTGAGGGGTAGGAATGAATAAAGATGGTTCTTGCCGCCCCTCAATTTCGGCGGTAATTGCTGAATCTTTTACCGCTTGATTCGTAAAAGGAGAGGGATTTTTATCCGGTATATCGTTTCTTTCTGTAGGGGCGGAATTGGGATGTGTAAGTGTTTCTCTCTTTTGTATTTTGGATGTGCCGGTAATATCGGATTCTACAACCACATCTGTTAATCCACCAATAAGGAGCAAATGTTCTTTATTATCGCAACGGACTAAAACAAGGCGGCGTGCTCGATCTATAGAAATTACTTCACATAATGCTAACCGTGATAGACTTTTTTTTCTATTAATGCTGAATCTTTTCGTACTTAAACGACGTAAAAACAAGATAATTATGGTAATAGCAACGATTGTTATTATAAAAAACAAAAAGCTTATCGTTATTTTCGCAGCAGATACACCTATTTGCTCTGATAACCAGATATACATAGATTTTCTCCCATTTTTGTGTGAAAATATCGTTTTTTATCGAGATAAATTTATAAACACACCCTTAAAAGGTTCACTTAAATACAAGAAATAAACTTTTTAACATTAAGTGAGCTTTCTCAGAAGGATAATATCATAGTATATACTTTATAACAATGAATATAAAGGAAGTTTTGTGATATAAGAAACAGCTAAATCTAAGGCAATGAGAGATGGATAAAGGTTTTGATAATAATAAAAGATCAGCGTCTTCTGTTCATCGAAGAGTTGTGATTTTTAGTACTGTTTTTATATTAGTTTCTCTTTTCATTGTGGGTATTTTAGGTTTTTTTTATCCGCAAAGCTATTTGCAAAAGGCTATATTGATATCTTTTTTGATTCTAGCAATTATCGGCGTTGCAACACTTGTTTTGTGTGGAATGGGAATTTTAAGATACCATGTGTGGTCGCATGAAGATTTTGATTTTAGCATCTTTAATGGGAGCGATGATGCAATTGTAATCTCTGACCTTTCTGGTTTTGTTTATTATTCTAATCAAAACTATCGAAAAATTCTGACCTATAAGCCTGAAGTGTCTTGTTATATGGTTATTGCTGATCTTCCAGGAGCTGGTGCACTTTCGTACCGTTTAAAGGTTGCAGCCTGTAATAATCTTGCAGCACAAGAGGAATTAAGAGTAGAACAACCAATTTTTACCGATTCTACACCAAAAAAATCTGTTTGGTATAATATTTCCGTTCAACCTATCACAAAACAGAAAAAAAAGCTTTTATTTTGGCGTATTGCTGATATTTCGCATTTACAACAAACGCGAGAAGTTTTTTTCTCGAACCTTCAAGAAGCTATCAATCACTTGGATCAAGCTCCTATTGGTTTTGTATCAGTTAATACACAAGGAACTATTCTTTATGCTAATGCGGTTTTTGCCGAATGGTTTTCAATTGATTTAGCGAGTTTCTCAGTTGGTCAATATAATTTTGATTCGTTATTTGATAGCGTTGGCGCTAAGAGCTCATGGAGTGATATCTGTTTGCAAACCAACAGATATCAAAGTTCAGGCTATTCTTTACCTTATAAGTTTTCGTTATGTTTAAATTCACAAGCGACTTGTGAGAAAATATTCCATTGTCTTATCTCTGTTTCTTCTCTCTTAGAAGAGGAAGCCGTTTATCGTATTGTGATCATTCCACAACAAATACAAAAAGAAGAGGACGACCAATTAAAATTACCCACTATATTAGGAGAATATTTTGATGCGAGTCCTTTTGCAATAGCTGTGGTGGATCATGAAGGGCAATTGGTTCATATGAATAAAGCTTTTTCATCACTCACGGGATGTACGGACAAAGCTGTTAATTTTTATGATGTTATTTCTCATCGTGATTGTGTGCAGTTAGAACGTTCTTTTCAGAGAATTGCGACAAATAAAAATTATGTTGTTTCTCTAGAAACTGTTTTAGAAAAAAATGAAGAATGCCATTTACGGCTCCATATTATGTCTGTACCGCCTTATCATGGTGATGCATTGCAAGATTTGCTTATTATCTCTGTGATTGAAACAACCGAACAAAAAACGCTTGAAGATAAAATGATGCAAAGTCAGAAGATGCAAGCTGTTGGACAATTGGCTGGCGGCATTGCTCATGATTTTAATAATGTTTTAACAGCAATTTTAATGTCGTGTGATCTTCTTTTAAATACGCATCGTAGTTCTGATCCGGCTCATGCTGATCTGATCAATATTAAAAATAATGCTAATCGTGCAGCTGCTCTTGTACAGCAATTATTAGCTTTTTCTAGAAAGCAAACACTTCGACCTGAAGAAGTTGATTTTACTGAATTTTTATCAGATATTCGCAATCTTATTGTACCACTTTTGGGAAATAATATTCAGTTAAAAATTATCCATGGAAGAGATTTGTGGAGCGTTGAAGTTGATCAAGCATCTTTTCAGCGTGTTATTATGAATTTGGTTATTAATGCGCGTGATGCCATGTTAGATGGAGGTATTGTTACGATTGCGACAAACAATATTACAAAGCAACAAAGTGCTGAATTTAATCATCTTGGTTTAGCAATTGGTGAGTATGTACAATTGACTATTTCAGATACAGGGGCTGGTATATCTGCTGCTATACAAGAAAAAATGTTTGAGCCATTTTTTACAACAAAAGAAGTTGGAAAAGGAACAGGACTTGGTTTATCAATGGTTTATGGAATTATCAAGCAGAGTGGTGGGTACATTTATTGTGAAAGTAAAGAAGGTGAAGGAGCAACATTTCATATTTTTCTTCCCCGTTATATCCCCAATATAAAAGGAGAAACTTCTCAAAAAATTGAAAAAGATGAAGAGAAAGATAAAAATATAGACTTAACAGGATCTGCAACTGTTTTATTGGTTGAAGATGAAGATGCGGTTAGAATGGGGGGGGTAAGAGCTCTTCAAATGAGGGGATATACGGTTTTAGAGGCAGCGAGTGGGGTGGAAGCACTTTCTATTCTTGAGGAACAAAAAGGAGCTGTTGATATTATTGTTTCCGACGTGGTGATGCCAGAAATGGATGGGCCCACTTTATTGAAGGAAGTACGTAAAAACTATCCTGATATCAAATTTCTTTTCGTTTCTGGATATGCAAAAGATGCTTTTGCTAAAAATCTTCCACAAGATGCTGTTTTTGGTTTTTTATCTAAACCTTTTACACTCAAACAGTTAGCTCTAACAGTTAAAGAAACACTTTCATCATGAGGCAAAAATTTATGCAATAGAAAAATTGCGTATTTAAGATTTTTTAGGCAAAATACGAGAGTATTTTGATAAATAGAGCTTGTGATAATGTCATAGAACTGAATAAAAAAGAAGAATTTGAAAATTTAATTAAAATTCAAAAAAATCACACATTCTGTGCAAAAATTTATGAAAAGATAGGCTCTATTACGTCAACATTTAATAGAGATTTTCAATTATAGACACTGAGCACAAATTATGTGTAAAACATTGAAAAATGCTGATTAATAGATTGTTGATACACTCAAAAAGATAAAAGCTGTTGCTGCATATCTACCATTTTGCTCTTCCCTTCAATAAATGCTTTTAAGGCTTCGGGGTAGAGTTTATGTTCTGCTTTAAGAACTCTTTGTGCTAAGCTCTCAGCAGTATCATGAGGATAGACTGGAACGGCTGCTTGGGCAAGGATTTTTCCTGCATCCATGTCTTCTGTAACAAGGTGAACAGTGCAACCCGTGATTTTTACGCCTGCTTGTAAAGCTTTTTCATGTGTGTTTAAGCCTTTAAATGAAGGCAAAAGAGAAGGATGAATGTTTAAAATTCGTCCTTCGTAAAGTTTTACAAAACGTGGTGAGATAAGGCGCATATATCCTGCAAAGCAGAGAAAATCCGGTTTATATTGATCTAAAATCGTAAAAATACTTTCTTCATGCTCTTCTTTTGTTTTGTAAATTTTGCGATCAACAATATGAATAGGTAAGTTATGGTTTTGCGCCTTTTCAATACCGTTTGCACGCGGATTATCGCAAATAACCGCGACGATTTCAGCAGGATATTCCTTTTGTTGACTAGCTTGAGCAAGGGCGACCATATTGGATCCATTACCAGAAATGAAAACGACGATTTGCTGTTTCATAAATGCAGTACCCCTTTATAAAGTATTCCTTTATTTTGATCTTGGCGTTTTGTTAAAATGCCAAGAGGAGTTACACTCTCTCCTTTTCTTTCAAGAGCTTGCGTAATTGTTTCAGCTGCATGTTGTGCTACGATAATGATCATGCCAATACCACAATTGAATGTTCTTAACATTTCTGTTTCTTCTATTTTACCTTGTTTGGCAATCCATGAAAATACTGCTGGAACATTGATGGTAGAAAGATTAATTTCAGCGCAGAGAGAAGATGGAACAACACGTGGAATATTTTCAGGAAAGCCTCCACCCGTAATATGAGCAAGAGCTTTAATTCCTTCGTATTTTTGCATGATGGGAAGAAGCGATTTTACATAAATGCGTGTTGGTGTAAGAAGTGCTATACCAAGGCTGTTTTCGGGGGCAAAAGGGGCAGGGTCATCCCATTTGAGATCATGTTGCTGGATGATTCGTCGAACAAGCGAAAAGCCATTGGAATGAATTCCAGAGGCGCTTAGACCTAATATAATATCCCCTTCTGTTAAATCTTTTGAAGGGAGTAGCTTGCTGCGTTCGCATGCTCCTACAGCAAAACCGGCTAGATCATAATCTCCCTCTGCATACATTCCTGGCATTTCTGCAGTTTCTCCTCCAATAAGAGCAGCACCGGCTTGTTTACATCCTTCTGCAATACCAGAAACGATCGTAGCACCTTGTTCAGGGTCAAGCTTTCCAGTTGCAAAATAATCCAGAAAAAAGAGAGGTTCAGCCCCTTGTACGAGTAAATCATTGACACACATAGCTACAAGATCAATACCTACAGTGTTATGGTGACCTACTTCAATGGCAATTTTTAATTTTGTTCCCACACCATCATTGGCTGCTACTAGGATAGGATCCGTAAAGCCAGCTGCTTTTAAATCAAAAAGTCCACCAAAACCGCCAATTTCTGCATCTGCTCCGGCTCGTTTTGTCGCGCGTATAAAGGGTTTAATTTTTTCTACCATGGCATTACCCATATCGATGTTTACACCGGCTTTTGCGTAGGTAAGACCAACTTTGGATTTATTATTTGTAAGATCTTGATTGCTCATTGGAGCCTTCCTTTAATGGAAAATCGAGTTTTGATATTATGCAATGCCATGATAGAGTTCTCTCTGCAAGAGATATTGATAAGAAAATAAGCAACTTTGCTTGTACCTTATTTTGAAGATGTTTATAATTTTTTGTGAAGAATTTTTTAGGATATTCTATGAGCAAGATATCAGATAATCACGGTCAGTCTTCTTGGCAACTTATGAGAAAGAAAGTGAGTGAGAATGCATCTCGTGATCGTTATAAGACTTATGTGCCAGCGTATACTCAATTACCGTTGCCGAATAATATGAAAAGGCAAATCTTTTTTTGGCTTGGTACGCTGATTTTTTTCATTTTTTTTATGTTTGTTTTTGGATCGATTTTGCTTCCTTTTGTGGCAGGGATTGTGCTGGCTTATTTTCTCAATCCCATTGTTCAATTACTTGAAAAATTTGGTATTCGCCGTGTGTTTGGGACTGTCCTCATTACCTTATTTATTGTTATTACCTTTGTTGCTGCTTTAGTTATTTTGATTCCTGTTATTAGTTGGCAAATACAGCAATTTATGAGTGATGGTTTACCTGTTTATATTAATCGTATTCAAACCTTTTTTGTTGAGCATGATTTTGATTGGATAAGGCGCTATTTTGGAAGTGATCCAAATGAATTACGGAATAATATTAAAGGATTTTTGGGAGAAGGTTCTGATTTTATTACGTCTCTTTTGAACTCACTTTTAAAGTCAGGAAAATCTATCGTTAATATCGTTAGCCTATTTGTTGTGGCACCTGTGGTGGCATTTTATATGTTATTAGATTGGCCGCGTATGGTAACAGCAATTGATTCGTTAATACCGCGTGATCATCTTGAAACCGTTCGGAGTATTTTTCATGAAATGGATAGAGCTATTGCAGGCTTTGTTCGTGGACAAGGAACAGTTTGTCTTATATTGGGAGGCTATTATGCTATTGGTTTAACGATTGCAGGACTCAATTTTGGTCTTTTGATTGGTATGTTTATTGGTCTTATTAGCTTTGTTCCTTATATCGGCACAATGAGTGGTTTGGTCCTTTCTGTTGGTATTGCATGGGTCCAGTTTTATCCCAATAATTGGGGAGGAATCATCGTTGTGATGGCACTTTTTTTAATTGGTCAATTTATTGAAGGTTATATTCTTCAACCCAAGCTTGTAGGTTCATCAGTGGGATTACATCCCGTATGGTTGATGTTTTCACTTTTTGCTTTTTCTTCACTCTTTGGTTTTACTGGTATGCTTGTTGCTGTTCCTGCGGCGGCGGCTGTTGGCGTTTTAGTTCGTTTTGCTCTTCATACTTATCTTAGTTCTCAGATGTATTCGCGAAGGGGAAATTCGGAGCCGCTAAAATGAATGGGCGTGAAACGCAATTATCTTTAAATTTTCCTTATGATCCGATTTTTCAATTTGAGGATTTAGTGGTAACGGAAAGCAATCGTATGGCTTTTCAGCTTATTGATCATTGGCCCAATTGGAGCTTACCTATTGCAGTTTTGGTTGGAAAAGAAGGATCTGGAAAAACACACTTTTCTAATATATGGCTCCAAAAAGCAGATGCTTTCAGGATTCAGCACAATGAAATTGATCAGGCTGTTACTATGGCTTCTTTAGGCAGATCATTTTTAATAGAGGATATTGATGCAGGTGAAATTAATGAGACAGAACTTTTTCATTTAATTAACAGTATTAAGCAAGCAAATCTTGATGCACGACAAGCTACTTTATTGATGACGGCACGGACACTTCCTTCCGCTTGGAATTTAAAGTTAAATGATCTAAAAAGTCGTCTTAATTCGGTGATGTTCGTTGAAATTAATCAGCCTGATGATGCATTATTAACAGCGGTTGCATTTAAGCTTTTTTCCGATAGGCAACTTATTGTACATCCAGACACGGTTTATTATCTTGTAAGTCGTTGTGAACGTTCTTTATTTTCATTGAAGCGTGTTATTGATTCTGTTGATCAGTTGGCATTACAAAGAAAAAGAAAAATAACACGTGCTGTTATTGCTGAAGTTTTGAATAGAAAAAATCCGTAAATACTCCCTATCATGGCTTACTTATTCTGTCTTTCTATTATCGTTTCAATATGTGGCAAGACAAGTCATTTAAATTTTCTTCTTTTTTGATATCTGTTAAGAGTGAAAAATAGTATTTTTTACTTTAGTCATGTGTTTATCTTAAATAGCTTTGAGATTTTATTGTATGATGTTGAATTCTTTCCATCTTTGCATTTGAAAATTTTTCTAAAAAAGCGCTTTATTTCATTTATAATGGAACTTTCGTGCTTTGAAAAAATGTTTGTTGTTTATGGATTTGGATTGTAGAAGATTCTAGAATTTTTAATAAAAGAGTTCTTTGCAAGATAGAAAAAGAGGGGAAAAAACTTAATACAGCTGATTTTTTGGCTTGTGTTCTCTTTTGGAAAGTTTTTCTATGATATTTAAGTCGTTTTTTTCTAAAATTGTATCTGTAGAATGTGTTTTGATACAGTGAGAGTTTGCTTAAAGCAGGATGAAAATTATGAAATCCTTACAGAGAAATTCATTATTTTTTAATATAGATTGGATTCTTTACGGAGGTTGTTTTCTATTATTTGTCAATAAATATGTTATTGAGTAGGGAAAAAATTTTTAAAACGTGCTTTTTTGTAAAGAAATGCAACAAAATTAAAAAAAAGTGTGTTTTTCTCTTGCACTTCTGTTGTGAAAATTTTAGGAAATGTGCATCAAGTAAATGTAAATGGCGGAGCGTAGCGCAGCCTGGTAGCGCACCTGATTTGGGATCAGGGGGTCGTAGGTTCGAATCCTATCGCTCCGACCATATTTGATTAAGTGTGTGAGAATGACCCAATTGGGTACGTGTGGTGGAAAACTATCATTCAAGCGTTGTGTAATCTGAAGGAAAAAGGCATGATCGCACGTATTTATAGTCCTGCTAAGACAGCTATGCAGTCAGGTAAGGGGAATACAGGTTTTTGGATTCTAGAGTATGAGCCGGTGAAAGCAAAAATGCTTGAACCTCTTATGGGGTACACGGCAACGTCTGATATGAATAATCAGGTAAGGATCAGATTTAATAGGAAGGAAGAAGCGATTGCTTTTGCGCGTAAGAATGCTATCTCTTACCGTGTAGAAAAGAACCGTACGTCGATTCGACGTGCTATTTCTTATTCTGATAATTTTCGCAGTGATCGGCAGCACTCTTGGACACATTGAATTAAAGATGCTATTTTGAATTGAGAAAATAATCAGTTGGGTCCCGTAGCTCAGCTGGATAGAGCAACGGCCTTCTAAGCCGTGGGTCACAGGTTCGAATCCTGTCGGGATCACCATCCAGTTTTTACCCATGTATAACGTATTTATTCTTTGTAATCTTTTTTAAAGTTCGGGAACATTAACAAAAGTTCGGGAATAGGATTTTCCAACATACTTTTACAAAGCTCATCTGTTTCCTCCAACGTTCTCTAATAATTTTTTGAATTCTTTGAGAACCACTATTTTAAATGCGCAAAGATATTATCTATCGTATTCACAAGACGTGCAAAATTAAGAAACCATTTTCTAAAGAATTTCGCGTGTCTCAGAGTATGTTTAGAGTCGGATATTTGGTTTTTGTGTAAAAATACTTACTAATGCATTCATAATACGTGAAAAATCAAGGGCTAATAAGAGTATAATGAGTACAATCCATTTTATATAATGCGACATCACTTTTACACTTTTGTAGGTCATGATGATTTCTTAAAGGATTTTTTTCTGCTTCTGTAAGCTCTATATCGTCTTGTGTTTTTTTCTAGCCATGTTTCCACCCATACAAGCGTTCACCTAGATTATTGTGCTTTAAGATCTCTCTTGCTAAGTTTGAACTGATGGCGTTCAGATCTTGCTGTTTTAAATAAATTGGCAACCAGCCAACACAAGAAGAAACATATTTATTTGTCACGCAACCAGTCAGAGAGAGCAGCACGCACATCAGCATCACTTTTTTGATTAACTTCACTTTCCACCTCCAGACGTGTTGTGGCTGCTTTTAAAGCTTTTTCTGTTTGCTTTTGTTGCTCTGCTTTTTTCCCAAGAGTAAAAGCTCTTGCTAATGCAATAAAAAAAGCGGCTAAAGCCGCACCTGTTAGCATCAGATTTCTTTTTATCCATAAGATCATAGACGATGCTCCTGAAAGCGTTTAGCAACAAAGAAAATACCAGCACATGCGGCTAAAACCATAATGGTTGCCAAAGCCCATTGGATAGGTCCATTGCCTGCTAACAAACCACCAAGCCCTTGTTCCACCCATGGAACCCCATAAGACATATCAAGTGCTTTATTGGCAGCGTCTCTAATTTCGTCCTTGAGACCATTTGGTACTGAAATATTTAGATTTGTAATGGGTACATGGGCGTCTACTTCAACAGATTTGTGAACCGTAATGGGCTTTGGGGCTTTAAAGGCACCCACTTTATTTGTTGCCTGCATTTGTCCTGTTTCAACGACACTTGTATTAAAACCACTCTTGCGTTTTTCAGGCGGGGTATTTGTAACCACTCCTGTATCCAGCATTTTTTTTTTGCCCGTACATTGGTTTCATCGGTAAAGGTTTTAATGGTTTGGGTTGAAGTTTTGTTGATTGAAACATTAAAGCCTAACTTTTTTTCATCCAATTAGGCATCCAGCTGGTTAATTTGCTTATCATGCCGCTAAACCAATCAGACAGAGCATTCCATTGGCTTTTGATGCCGTCTCACAAGCTATCAATGAGATCGGATTTTATCTCCAAAAATGCATGCAACTCACGAGCATTTATCGTTTGAACTGTATCCTGCTCAATAATTTGTTCTTTAATTTCTATAAGGGTATTCATAAAGGACTTTTAGTTGTTAGATGTTTCTTAATGACACTCTAAAAGAGCTCTGGGTGCTAAGAAACATGGGCAACTAGCCCGTTCGTTACATTTTCCCCGTAAAGGGTCTTGTATAGTGTAACTATACCCGACAAAGTTATTATATGCGTGTAGCATACAACGAGTCAAAGCTTTAATTGGCGGAGAAGATATTGCTCCAGCAATCCGTTCGCTAGTTGCTTTAAAGTGTTTCTTAGGCACCTGATTCGATTATTCATATCGCTGTAATAATGTCACGCAGCAATATCACTTTTTTCTAAAAATTATAAGCACATCTTTACTTTATTTGTCGACTCACTTTAAATTTTTCGGCTTAGTTTTTTATTTATAGTAGAGGGGGAAATAATGCTCGATACGCTTGATACAATTGCGGTGATCGTATGCTTGTTATCATTCCCAGCGATGGTTGTCGGACTTGTTTTAGTGTGTATAAAAAAATGGCGGAAAAACGGACTGAAAACTCTTGGTATTGGAGTTTTATTATTTCTCGGCTCTGCAATATTAGGTGCGTTTTTTTTTCACACAATTGAACCAGATCAAGTTACATACAATAATGAAATTTTTTCCTCCTCCTCGACTTCATTAATATATGTTGCTACTCAAAATGAAAGCGTGAAACAGGTACTACCTGAGAATACTGATAAGCAAAGTATCCATGTTCAAGACAAAAAGTTAGACGAAAATGATGGTCTAGGTTTTTGGGGATGGTTCAGGTTAATTTTCTTTGCATTTATTGCTTTGTCTATTTTTGTTCATTGGCAAGATAAACGCAAAAAACGTTTTAAAGAAAAAGTTTCAGAGCAGGTTTTAATGCCTCCCCCCCATATCCACCCTTCTTCTGATTTATTAGTTGTTAATAAAATGTCGCCGGAACTTGAAAAAAAACGGTTAGAAAAGAGGGTACAGATCTTTCTCCTTTGTGTTCTGTTGAGTGGAGGCATTGTGGTAACAGTAACTATTACACCATGGTTATTAGTACCCATTCTTATTGTTTTAATTTTTGTTATTATTGCCTATCGTGAGGCGAAAAAGGAAAAAAACTTTGAGCAAGAAGTTGCTCTGTGGCAATCAGATATTCCTCCCTCTAATTTTGAGGAAGCATGTGAAATGTTTCAAGAACTTGACGCAAGTGAATATGATTATCGTTTAGCAAAAAATGAAAAACTGTTGGGAGTTCAAGAACGCGTTACCTTCAATATTGGCGAAAAGGCTCCAGCTTTAGGACGTCTTTTAGTAACAAACCAAGCTATTGTATTTGAAAGCCCTGAAGATAATGAAAGGACTACTTGGGCAGGAATTTCATCAGTCACTATAACATATCAAAGATGTCACATCAGTCACCGTACTGGCTCACCATGGAGTTACCGATTTAGTGCCATTCCAAATCCAAGATTTGTAGCAGTAATTCGGGCTCTTGGGCAGCCTTATTAATTTTTAAATACACAAGATAAAGATACGTCCATTTTTTATCTCCCGCAAGATAAGCTTATACATACTAGATTCTGAGGCTTGGACATCTGTGACAGTGAAGTGCTCTTGGGAAGAGGGAGCTTTGCTGTTTTCAGGATCCATCACAATAACACTATCTTGAGGGTTTGGTGGCCCCCCCCAATATCATTGATACAAAGATCAAGTTCCTTTCTTGCAATTGTGGTAGGGATTCTGCCACCAGCGTCCGATTCTGAAGGCTTAATGCCGTAAATCGCTGTGATACGAAAAGATTTCTGGTTGTTCTTTCGCGTGTAGATGATGGGCTGCCCAAAAGTGTTGCGTACATCTTTAACCATTTGATTTAGCAGCTCGTGCCATCGCATGTTATTTCGCTCCAATCACTGCTTTAAACAGCATTTCAGGGCGTGTCCAAATGTAAAGCGGATAACTATAGACCTCCGGTTTTACCCATGCATTACGGTCGTGATCAACGATCAACATGGTGTAGAGAGGTTTTCCGACCGTGTTGGCAAAATC
>NZ_JBHILP010000010.1:0-88848 GCF_042193375.1 Bartonella sp. TT67HLJMS | reverse complement strand
AACAGCACTGTCACGTTGATTTATAAGAGTAATTCATTGTTTTTCATGAGAGATCATGAATACCATAGGACTTTCTCATGTCAAACCCTCATAGTGAATCAAACAAAATCTCTTGGCTTGCACATCACAAGCAGAGTTAGTGTGTGGAGTGAAGCTGTACAAAAAAGAACAAAATGCCTCTCTTATCCCTTTAAATACCAAGGGCTGTCACAACATTGGAGCGCTGGAAAGAGTATACGACTGGCAAAGAGTATAATGGTGCTCGCCTTACCGAGGAAGCCCTTATGCGGCCCACTTGATAGGCTAGGTACAAGCTCTACCCTAAAGACTGATCACACTCTTAAAAAAACTGAATATGAAAAATTTTTCATACCCTCTATCACCGCCCTAAACAATAGTGTTTACCGAAAATCATGATAAATTGTAATTCACAAATAGGCTTTTCTCATCTGCAAGAGTATCCTTTTATTCTCTTTCAAAAAAACGAACACTTTTTGAACATTGTTTGCAGATCCGTACTATTGAAAAAGAGCAAAAACTCTTTTAGCGCTTTTGGGCTTCTTATAACTTTTGTGAGCGCGTATAAGCAACAGCTTTTATAATAAACCAGCTGTTGGCAAAATCGTAAAATTTTATCAAATTTATTGTTTGTAAATATCACCACAACCACTGTTTTGCTCTTGCAGACACGCATCCTTAAAACACTTTCTCGTTGCTCACAAATTGTCTCTCCAGCTCTTTCTTCCAGTCATAGCCTATAAAAATAAGGATAGCGTAACTTTAGTTGGACACCATCTTCCCACACCACCACCAACGCCATCATTTATATTTACAGCCCTCAATTTTATAGCCACCCCCTGTCGTGCTTTAAGAAGGCACATTAACGATGATAGAAACATGTACAAAAAGGATATATTTTTAAGGTATTTATGTTTTAAAGCTTACACCAAATCATAATTTTTTTGTATAGTGAGCTAAGCGTCTGCAAAACTGACACCCTAACCCTTTCAAACCGTTCAGCTGTTTCAGTCACAGATAAGCCAAGTTCTACAATTATATCTTCAACCACGAGTTCACCGAGGTACAGAGGTTTTTCCATCATTTTTTAACACTCCCTCTTCAGTGATCCTCTGGATAATTAACTCATTCAGCATCTATACCAGCAAAGCTAAATATTACGTGCTAATTTTCCTTTACAATCATTAACCAAGAACCCTCAAAATGACCTTTTAGTGAATAGAGCTAAAAGGATAAGTCATTCAAAGTCATCTGGAGATATAGCTATATCAAAAGCACCTAAAATACGCCCTAGTTGCTAAGTATAGGCGATTTTCCCCTTTTATCGTATCAGCTTGTAGAAGACTTTAAGTCCTTTATGTTTAAATCAAAAAATCATAATTGGATTATATTGCATAAAAATGCTTTTTCTGATTTTTCCATTTAACACACGATAAGGTACCATTTAGGCACCATGAGAAGCTTTCCCCTTAATCATGATTTCAGAACCGCATGAGAAAAACAAAATAAGCCGTTTGGGTGTCTTAAGGTCAAGGATGCCGTTAGACGCAACCTTTAAAGAATTTTCTTGAGCTTAAGGACCAAGGCTTGTTAGTCCTCTCATTAAACGCAGGTCTAATGTTACGATTTTGGAGAGCGATTATTAAGAATTTGAGAGGCAGACAGCCTCTCATCTTGATTTATACACAAACGAATTGCACTCTATTTATTCAAAGAGCATAATTTCATACTCAGGAGGTGCTAAACGGAATAAGAGAGCGTCGTAACCCCATGAAGCAGACAGGCAGCAAATAGAAAAAACGCCTTCACCAATTGCTACGAGTAATGTGAACGATATACCGGCTTCATCTGCTGTTGCTTCGCGGCGTTCCAAGTAGTATCCGACAAAAAAGAAAAAGCACGTTAATCCGCTCGCACCCGCAAAGAATCTTAGTACGGCATGAACCGGTCCACGCATGCTGAACAGGATAAGAAAAATTATGAAAGTAAACACTCCAAATATTACAGCGAATGTTCTACGCACCATATTGCACAATTTTCGCATCATAATTACAGAAAAGCTCTGTTCTGCGTATCGATTTTTTCTTTTTGTGCTTGTATTCTTAGAAGATATGCTGTCCACAACTCCCCCCATTTTAAACCAAAATGCTGTAAAATTAGCTATTTGTAATTATATCATCATAAAATACAAGAAAAATTTATTCATTTTAACGAAAAATAGGTGTTTTATTGAGATGCAAATCTATTTTGTTAGCAAGAGTTATTCAATCCGTTCGTCAATAAAAAGCCACCCACCTTGCAGAGAAAGCTATCCTGACGCACAAAAACTTCATAAGCTGTATATTAAAATCCACTCAGACATCGCAACTCTCTAATCTACCCGCTTAATCCACCTTTGAAACTGCAATCAAATGAATTCTGCTGATGACAAGTAATGATAACATGAAAAAGAAAAAATATCACAAGATCAAACTATTCAATACAGTCTTAGCTTTATGATTTTCATTCAAAAAGCAAGTGCCCACCCATGAACGACACCATACTAAGATGCTGCGCATTCACAAATTTCCTTTAAAGCACCATCTCCCCTTCCCGAAATCGCACCTCTTGCGCAATCTTATCTCTCGATAGTACCCATTAGAGACTTTTAAAAGGTCCAAGGAGAAAACTCTCTGAGAAAGCTTTCAAGCCTAAAACGCCCCCGCCATTTTTATCATGATGAGGGCACCCAAAATCACGCAGAAACATGTAAAACCTCTCCGCATTTAGGTATAAGGCTTGTGCTTCAAGCGCACGCTTTTTCTTGTTCTGTTGTCCATTGTCCCAAAGCCGCAAGATGATTCATCAAAGCCCGATGACTAAATGCCTTCTGTGCAACAGCAATATTCTCATCTTTTCCAGCCCATGCTTTTAAAGCAGCTGCTTGCAATGCCCGTCCATAAGAAAAAGTCAATTTCCAAGGCAATGCGCCCAAAGAATTCATGGCAGATAAATGCGCCGTTGCTTCCTGATCAGACTGTCCTCCAGAAAGAAAAGCAATTCCTGGAACAGCGGCAGGAACAGTCTGTTTAAGCACTTGGACGGTCTTTTCAGCAACTTCTTCAACAGAAGCGTTGCGGGCATCCTTTCCATCAATCACCATATTGGGTTTTAAAATCATCCCCTCCAAAAGAACACGAGCTTCAAACAATTCTTTAAAGACGGTCTGTAAGACAGCTTTTGTCACCTCAAAGCAGCGTGTAATGGAATGCCCACACGATGGTCCATCCATCAACACTTCGGGCTCAACAATCGGCACAATCTTGAACTCCTGACACAAAGCAGCATAGCGTGCAAGAGCTTGTGCGTTTTGTCTTATTGCGCCTCTTGTTGGCAAAGTGTGTTCATCAATAGCAATCACCGCACGCCATTTAGCAAAACGTGCTCCCAAAGCATAATAGTCTTTTAGCCGCTCACGAAGACCATCCAACCCTTCGGTAATTGTCTCTTGTGGAAAAGCGGCCAAAGGTTTTGCACCGGTATCAACTTTAATCCCTGGCAAAGCGCCTGCATCCCGAATAAGATCCGTCAACATTTTCCCAGTTGATGCTTTTTGCCGAATGGTTTCATCAAATAAAATAACCCCAGAGATGGCGCTTTCCATTGCTTCTTTTGTACTAAAAAGCATTTCACGATACGCACGGCGTCTATCTTCATTGGATTCAACACCAATGCTTTCAAATCGCTTTCCAATGGTCGCCGTACTTTCATCTGCCGCCAAAATACCTTTACCCGCATGCACCAAAGCAAGTGCAATATCTTCAAGCCGTTCATTCATAAAAAATTCCTCTTTATTTTGTCTTAAAATTTCATTTTGTCTTAAAACTTCCAAAAGTGCGCAACACGTTAAACACAGCCTACACAACGACACACAGCTCTTTTTTAAAGCTGCTCTTTCAATAAACTCTCTAAGCCTGCATAAGGGCAAGAATGCCAGGCAGAACCTTACCTTCCATCCATTCTAAAAAAGCCCCTCCAGCAGTCGAGAGATAAGTAAAATCATTGGCAACACCAGCATGATTAAGAGCAAAAACTGTATCGCCCCCTCCCGCAATTGAAACCAACTTTCCCGTCAAACTACGTTCTGCTGCATGGCGTGCAACTGCAATGGTCCCCTTATCAAAAGGAGACATTTCAAAAACACCAAGGGGTCCATTCCATACAAGAGTGGCAGCTTTATCTATCACAGTATTGATATGCGCAATAGAGCGTGTCCCAATATCCAATATCATGCCATCTTGTGGAATATCTTCAATGTCATAAAGACGATGCGGTGCATCTTTTTCAAAGCGAAATCCAACGACAGCATCCTGAGGAAGCAGAAGAGTACATTGACACTCTTGCGCTTTTTTGATGATTTTTTTTATCGTGTCTATCAGTGCATGTTCACACAGTGACTTACCAACAGACACACCTTGCGCTGCTAAAAAACTGTTAGCCATGCCCCCACCAATCACGAGATGATCAACCTTTTCCACCAAATGATTGAGCACAAAAAGCTTGCTGGAAACTTTCGCTCCTCCCACAATGGCAACCACAGGATGTGTTGGATTGCCAAGTCCTTTTTCTAACGCCTGCATCTCACCTTGCAAAGAGCGCCCTGCATAAGAAGGCAACAAATGCGTTATTCCCTCCACCGAAGCATGGGCACGATGAGAAACTGAAAAAGCATCATTGACATAGAGATCCCCATTATGAGCCAAAGCTTCCGCAAAAGAACAATCATTCTTTTCTTCACCAGCATAAAAACGAACATTTTCAAGCAGTAAAACACCCCCATTTTGTAATGACTCAACCGCAACCTGCACCACCGAACCGATACAGTCAGGAGCAAAAGAAACAGGCTTATTAATGATCTTTTCCAGCACTTGCACAACAGGACGGAGTGAAAACTCTGGCTCTACCTTTCCTTTGGGGCGACCACAATGAGAAAGCAGAATAAGTTTAGCACCCCGCTTTTGTAGCTCAACGAGTGTCTCTTTATGCCGCTCTAAGCGTGTCGTATCACAGACCTTACCCTGCGCCATTGGCACATTAAAATCCACCCGCACAAGAACACGTTTTCCAGTGACATCAACATCATCAAGTGTACGAAACCCCATCACTGCTTCCTCTTCACTTTCCATTGTTTCAAATAAAAACGCATCCAACAACCCTGCCCACTTTTCTTTCCACTTATCCCCTCTTTGCTTTTACAAGAGATCCACGACAGCCTATCTCTCACCCTCTGTTTGAAAAGCCAAAGCTTTCATCATCAAATGTACAAAAGCCACTCATTGCTCTTAATCTTCATATTCCATTGTAGCAAACAAATGCATTGGCTCAACTTGATCTCTATTAAAGCTTCCTTTTACTTCTAGGCAAAAGAATTTACATCTCTTGTTTTCTGACGTTTTCTCAAAGAGTGTCTCGTTCAGATCTTACTTTTTCAAAGTTTACTCTTTCATGCAGCTTTTAAAAGCACGTATTGACCCAGTATTAAAACAAAACACATCATCAATTTTTCAATAGTTTCTTCTCTCTAGCGCATGAGAACAACAGCCTCTATCTGTTTTTCTCAAAATTGTACAAAAATGAGACTTTTTCCTATAAAAAGGAGGACCCTGAGGTCCTCTTATATTGTCTTAGCAAAAGCCACAGCCGTATCACTCATACGGTTAGAAAAGCCCCATTCATTATCATACCAAACCAAAACGCGACAGAGCTTACCATCAATCACTTTTGTTTGATCGTTGTGGAAAATAGCTGAATGAGGATTATGATTAAAATCACAACTCACGAGTTTTTCTTCTGTATAATCCAAAATGCCCTTCAAAGGACCTTGTGCAGCAATAGCAATGGCTGTATTAATTTCTTCGATTGTTGTGGAACGCTTAGCGGTAAATGTCAAATCAACCACAGAAACATTAGGGGTCGGAACACGAATCGATACACCATCAAGCAATCCCTTTAATTCTGGCAAGACCAATCCCACAGCTTTTGCCGCTCCTGTTGAGGTAGGAATCATAGAAAGAGCTGCCGCACGTGCACGATAAAGGTCACGATGCATTGTATCCAACACAGGTTGATCACCCGTATAAGAATGGATTGTTGTCATAAAGCCCTTTTCAATGCCCACCGTGTTGTGCAAGACTTGTGCAACAGGCGCCAAACAATTGGTTGTACAAGAAGCATTTGAAACAACGCGATGCTCGCTGCTTAAAGATTGATGATTAACCCCATAGACGACCGTAAGATCTGCTCCTTCAGAAGGCGCAGAAACAAGAACACGCTTTGCCCCCGCATCCAAATGAGCACTTGCTTTATCACGCGCAGTAAAAATGCCCGTACATTCTAAAGCAATATCAATATCCAAATCTCTCCAAGGCAATTGAGCAGGATCACGCTCTGCGCATACCTTTATTAAACCACCCCCCACATCAATGGCATCCCCTACCACCTTAACGGTCCCAGGGAAACGCCCATGAACTGAATCATAGCGCAACAAATGGGCATTTGTTTCCACCGATCCCAAATCATTAATTGCGACCACTTCAATATCTTTCCGTTCACTTTCCACAAGTGCACGTAAAATATTGCGACCAATACGACCAAACCCATTAATTGCAACACGAACTGTCATTTCACATGTTTCCTCATCAATTTTTTAAGCACAACATTTAAAACACAATAAATGGGTATTTCACCAATCCCAAATCATTAATTCCCACAATGTCAATATCTTGATCACTCACTCACTTATCCACAATAATGCACAAGATCATCCAGAACACTGCACAGAATATGATACCCTAAAACCACCCCATTCATGACAACACAAGCTGTCATTTTGTTTTTTCCTCTTTGATCTTTCCAAGCTCTTTTTCAACAGTGGCGACCACATTCTCACAAGTAATACCAAAATGCGCATAAAGGGCATCAATTGTTCCACTTGCCCCAAAGCCCTCCATACCAATAAACACACCATCACAGCCAATAAAACGGTCCCATCCTTGGGCGACAGCAGCTTCAATGGCAATTTTAATCGGCGCATCTCCAATGAGAGCACGCTGATAGGAGAGAGATTGTTGAGAAAAGAGTTCAAAACAAGGCACAGAAACCACACGCGTTGGAATGCCTTTTTCTTCTAACACCGCATGTGCCTCCACCGCAATTTGCAATTCCGAACCAGAAGCAAACAGCGTCACTTGTGCATCATCACTAGCTGTTAGGAATTCATAAGCACCGAGCATACAGAGATTTTCTTCTTCATACTCTTGACGCAAAAGCGGTAGATTTTGTCGACTCAAAGCCAAAGTAGAAGGCGTTTTGCGTGCTTTCAAAGCCAATTGCCAACACTCGACTGTCTCCATAGCATCAGCAGGGCGGAACACAAGATGATTAGGCATTGCGCGCAGGCAAGCTAAATGCTCCACGGGTTGATGGGTCGGACCATCTTCACCAAGACCAATAGAATCGTGAGTCATGACATAAATCACCCGCAATCCCATAAGAGAAGAGAGCCGCATAGCAGGACGCATATAATCAGAAAAGCATAAAAAGGTTCCCCCATAAGGAATAAAACCGCCATAAAGGGCAAGACCATTCATCACGGCTCCCATTGCATGTTCGCGAATTCCATAATGCAGATAGCGCCCTGAAAAATCTTCAGCAGAGATACTTTTCATCTGACTGCTTTTTGTATTATTAGATCCGGTTAGATCAGCCGAACCACCAATGGTCTCAACAACGACTTCATTGATAACTTCAAGAGCCATTTCTGAAGCTTTACGCGTAGCAACAACGGGGCGCTCTTCAACCAGTTTTTGTTTATAAGTATCAATAGCGCCATCAAATCCACCCACGAGATCGCCTCGCATCAATCTTTCGAACTCCACACGCTCTGAGACAGGAAGATCAGCAAATTTTGCTTCCCACTTTTGACGTTTTTTAGCAGCATTGAGACTAGCCAAGCGCCAACTATCGAGAATATCGGCTGGAATAACGAAAGGCTCAGCCTCCCACCCTAAAGCGATACGGGTTTCAGTGATTTCTCGTGCGCCCAAAGGGGCTCCATGAACTTTATTAGTCCCCGCTTTATTTGGCGCTCCAAAACCAATTGTTGTTTTACAAGCAATCAAAGTTGGTTTATCGGAATTTTGTGCCGCCTCAATAGCCCGTGCAATTGCTGCTTGATCATGCCCATTGATTTTATGTGTCTCCCAACCAGAAGCTTTAAAACGCGCAATCTGATCAGTACTATCAGCAAGTGAAATCTCTCCATCAATGGAAATATTATTATCGTCCCACAACACAATAAGCTTATTGAGTTTCAAATGACCAGCAAGGGAAATCGCTTCTTGAGATATTCCTTCCATAAGGCATCCATCGCCCACCAACGCGTAAGTGTAATGATTGATGAGATCACCAAAACGGGCGTTTTGCAAACGCTCCCCAAGAGCCATTCCCACGGCATTTGCCAACCCTTGTCCAAGTGGTCCAGTGGTTGTTTCGATTCCCGCCACATGCCCATATTCTGGATGCCCAGCAAGCTTTGCCCCTAATTGGCGAAAATTTTTGAGATCCTCAAGAGAGAGATCCTCATAACCAGAAAGATACAAGAGAGCATAAAGCAACATAGACCCATGCCCCGCCGATAACACAAAACGATCACGGTTAGGCCAGCGAGGATTTTTAGGATCATGAGCAAGGAATTGTGTATAAAGGACTGTAGCAATGTCGGCTGCCCCCATTGGTAAGCCCGGATGACCAGAATTTGCTTTTTCAATCGCATCAATAGCAAGAAAACGGATAGCATTGGCCATCTGATTCTGTTGGTGGGTATTTGTCATGAATAATCGACCATTTCGTTAAATACGTTATTCTGTTGCTTTTTCCGTATTCTCTTAAAATTCTCAAGGAATACTATTTTTTAACCATTAGCGTGAGACTTTTTGCCACCACTTCAATAACATTAACAACATTCCCCTCACGCGTCCTGTATATCCATGTCATTTATGTCAATACGCGCAAAAAATCCAGCTTTTAATTTATATCTATCCCCTGCTTTGCTTGCTAAAATATCCTACATACTTAAAAATAAAATTCACACAATACAAGATTGAAAGTGATTCGTTTTTGCATAACACATTGATAAAGGATACAATTACCCAAAGGATAAAAGCAATGAACCAAGAAACGACGGTTCTACAAGATGCTCTAGAGCACCTAGAAAAAGCACTTAGAACTTTAGAGATCACCATAATAAACCGCAATGCCGTTATTGATAAAAATAACGAATGGGAAGAAGAAATTCAACGAATGAATGCTGACCGCAGCCATCTTGCCCAAGCGCTTGACAAAGCTGAAGCCCAAATTGAACGCTTAGAGTCCGTAAACAAAGAAGTTTCCAAACGTCTTATTAAAGCAATGGAAACAATTCGTGTTGTCATTGATAGATAAAGGTTTGAATGTATGGAAACTGTTTCCGTTACCATTGATGGTAAAATTTATCGCATGGCTTGTGATAAAGGACAAGAACGTCGTCTTATCGCGCTTGCTGCTCAATTGGATCAATATATCACACATTTAAAGAACAATTTTGGTGAAATTGGCGACCATCGTTTATCGGTTATGGCTGGCATAATGATTATCGATGAAATGGAAGAAATAAAACGAGAAAATAAAAAACTACAAGAAGACTACAATGCTCTTTTACGACTCCACAACGAAAGAGACCGCACCATGGGGAAAATTATGCGTGACACCACACAACGCATTGAAAATCTCACCAACCAATTGCTCAAAGATGGTCAAAACAGCACAAGCTTTCAAGAACAAGAACAGGAAGATTTCTAAAAGTACATCAGCGCGTAACAAACCAGTGATTTTACTTGTCCGCTACACCTCACAGGATAAAAACTCTTAAACCCACACCAGTCTGTAAATGGTCCAGTTTTTTATAGAGAGGATTCCAGCTACTCACCACTTATGGGATGAACTTAAAACTCAACAAAAAAACCCGACTCTGAATATTTCACCCCTGCACAAACACCTCTTATATCAAGGAGGCAACCTCATATCACCACCCTTCAAATGAGATGCCTTTTAACAGCGCAACAAGATAACAAAACCAACATCATTGTAAAAAAAATCATATAAATGACAACAGCAACAAACAAATAAAGCATCCTTCGAGAAAAAGAACTCTATTCATGTTCCCTATAAATGCATACCAAAAGTCCTTTCCCTTAGATAAAATCAAGCAGATTCAATATATCTATTCAAAATATATTTAAAAAATAACCTTATCTATTATCCCGTAAAGCACCGCCATTTGATAATATAAGCACCATGGAGTCTTTCCACCTAAAATGTCCATCAGATGAAACCCACCTTAGAAGAACCGTATCATTTATAAACCAGCGTGAACTTTAGTATTTTCATCCTTTAGAGCAGGAAAAAAGCCAAACCCGAAGATTATGTTAATCTGTGGCAACTTCAAACATCATAAACGACAATAGTAGCTCTTGAAAACACCCTCTACCGACATCTTGATCCTTATAACAAACAATCCATATCTCTCTCCCCAGTCCTCAAAATCTCCACGCTTAATAAAAGAGCAAACCGGCACCATCATTATAACCAGCCTCCAATATTGCAACAGCCCCCTTGGCCCTTAAAACGATTCATAAGAGGGACACCTTTCTTGTACAGTTTTTACCCACACCCCCCCACTTGTGGCGTGCAAGCAAATAGTTATGATTAACAAAACATAAACAAATTTAAAGTTAAGAGAACCTTGCGGTATTCAGGGTTTTAATTCAATATAAAGAACGCTATATTATCATTATAAATCAATATGTTGCAAACGCGCCGACAAAGCATATTTTTAAAACACATTCACCCAACACTTTTTTCATGACATACCAGCATGACTTTTAGGCACATAATTCTAATTTTATTCAATTCTGTTTGCAAAAGTTTAAAATGAGACAAATTTCAAGGCTCTCATTCAAAAAGCAAAAGAATGAACTCTCATTATCAATGAACATCTTTCTCGTATAAACAGCAATAAAGCAATCCCCACTATGCCTACCTCAATGAAATAAAAGAGGGGCTCCCATTCAATGCCCTACCGTAAAAGCAGCTTCTTCAGAACTAAAACAAAATCAACAGACAACATTCACCGCATCTGCTCCCATCCCCAAACCTTATAACCTAACGCAACACCTTGCTATCTTTACAATAGGAGGTAAAAGAATAATGGGTCTATGGAAGCATTCACAAAAAACGCACACCCGTTGTGTTTAAAGCCTGTTTAAAGGCGCATAAAAAACACCATGCGTAAACGGCTCAAATCCCTTTCGTTCCATCTTGAGAGACAGAAGCAATACGCAAGAGATTTGTCGCACCAGGCGTTCCAAGGGGAACACCAGCTGTCACAAGGAAGCGATCTCCCCCTTTGCAAAAACCTTCCTGAAATGCAATGGCTGCTGCACGATCAACCATATCCTCTAAATTCCGTGCATCTTGCGCAACCACACAATGAAGCCCCCAAACTAAAGCTAAACGCCGTGCTGTCTCCACAATGGGAGATAAAGCAATAATCGGTCTATTGGGACGTTCACGAGAGGCGCGCACCCCCGTTGTTCCTGAAGCCGTATAGGCAACAATAGCTGCTAATTCAAGTGTTTCAGCAATCTGACGCGCAGCAAGAGAAATCGCATCTGTTCCTGTTGATTCTGGTGCTGGATGTTGTGCCCCAACCTGAGCGGCATAAGTGTGATCTTGTTCGATTTGCCGCGCGATTCGATCCATCATAAGCACGGCTTCTTCGGGATAACGACCAGAAGCAGATTCAGCAGACAACATCACCGCATCTGTTCCTGCATAAACTGCTGTAGCAACATCCGACACTTCTGCGCGTGTCGGAACAGGAGATGAGATCATTGATTCGAGCATTTGTGTTGCCACCACAACAGGCTTTCCTGCTAAACGACAAGCTTTTATGAGCTCCATCTGAAGTGCAGGAACCCTTTCCAAAGGCATTTCCACTCCAAGATCACCCCGTGCAATCATAATACCATCGGATACATCAATAATTTTCTCTATATGCTCTAAGGCTTGAGGCTTTTCGATTTTAGCCATCAAAGACACCTTGCTTTTCGTCAATCGACGCACCGCTATAATATCTTCTGGACGTTGAATAAAAGAAAGAGCAACCCAATCAACAGGCTGCTGTAAAAGAGCCTGAAGATCCTCCTTATCTTTTGACGTCATCGAATCAAAAGGCAAAATTGTATCGGGAAAACTGACACCCTTTCGATCAGAAATACGGGTTCCAGCAACCACGCGACACTGTACAGAATGACCATCACAAACTTGCGCACGCAATTCCAGTTTTCCGTCATCAATCAATAACCGATCTCCTGGTTTAACAGCCGAAAATACATCCTCATGAGGGAAAAAAACACGCTGTGCATCACCCAACACATCGCGATTATCTAACGTAAAGCTTTGCCCAACACGCAAATCTTCTTGACCCTTAGTAAAACGACCCACACGCAGTTTTGGCCCCTGAAGATCCACTAAAATACCAATGGGTCGCCGAACTGTTTTTTCAACTTCTCGTATAGACTTGACCAAATCACCCATCATATCACGGTCAGTATGGCTCATATTAAGACGAAAAACATCTGCTCCTGCCCTAAAAAGCTTCTCAATCATTTCACTGGAAAAAGAAGAAGGACCAAGAGTTGCAATAATTTTTACTTTACGAGCACGTTTCACGGTGGAGAGTTTCCTGAAAGAGAAGGGATAACTGAATTGTTTAACAAAGACTCATCCGTCAACTGTATCATCCAACTGGTTTGATTTCCGGTATCGATTTCTTTAAATTCAGCCTTTTGATATCCTCGAGGGAAACAATCATGAACCCCTTGAATGGTAAATTGGCTATCTTGCACACACATGGTTACAGAACCTGCCCAATTCCCTTTTTTTTGTGCCCCTTCCGCATAAAAATAATAAAACCGTGAAGCAAGAGGCCCTTCAATTAAGGTTTTACATTCCGTCACGGGTACCGTCCACCAGCCTTCGCTCACCCACCCTGAAAATGTACGATATCCAAGAGCAACCCCTACAGACTGTTGGGTTGTATTACAAACCCTAAAGTCAGCTTTTGCAAAAACAACAAGGGGAAACAAGAGCAAAATGCTCAAGAGAAAAACCTTTAATCCTTTTTGAAACACCCAATATCGTTTTTTTAAAATCACAAAACTTCCTCTATGATGTCAAATTCTCAAAACAAATTACACATTTCTTTTTTCAAAAGCTTTTCAAGTCTAAAACGTATATTTTTATATTTTTCTTTTTATAGCCCTTTTATAAATGCATATATCTTAAAAATTTTACAAAATATTTAAAGTCAATTTGTAAAAAAACTGTGTAGCTTGATTTACTTTTTGTTTTTCAAGCTTTTTCAACATAAATTCGTCGTCGAAAAATAACTTAAAATATATAACTTGGAGAAAAATACAATGAACGATACAGTAACCGATCAAACACACGCTATATCCGTAAACCAATTACGCTCTTTTATCGAACGTATTGAACGACTAGAAGAAGAGAAAAAAACCATTTCTGATGATATTAAAGACGTTTACACTGAACTTAAAGGCTCTGGTTTTGATAGTAAAGCCGTTCGCAGCATTATACGGTTGCGTAAAAAAGAAGAGCATGAACGAATGGAAGAAGAAGCAATCATTGAGCTTTATAAAAATGCGCTTGGTATGAGTTAAAGCTATTGATAAAATTGGAAAATTTCTTAAGAAAAGAAAATGCAAAAAAACAAATGAATGTATAAAAATTTCACCCAATAATAAGCTGTTTGTGTAACTTGTAACGAGACTATCGGTCACAAAATACACAATATTGCAACAGCCCTCACATTAAAAGGATTTATACAGAGCATTTTTATCCTTGTCCTCCAATCATTTTTATCCACACAACCCCTCACTTGTACGCCAATCCAATTTGTGATGTGCAAGAGAGGTAATTTTTATGATTAAACATCAATAGATTTGAAATGAGAAAGTCTTACGATATTGAGGACTCTCTTCCTTCAAATTGAAAAAATGAATTATGATGATAAATCAATTCATTATCTACAAAAAGAAACATATAAAGTGGTCAGCAGTTGAAATCCGCTAAATGAGAGTCTGAACTGTTTACAAAAGAAGAGCTGGTTAAGGATCTTTATCTTTTAGGATAGGCAGAAATTCGGCATATTTACACATTTGATAAAAAGCCCCTTGATAGAACTTTTAATAAAACTTTATTCGAATCTATTAACGGACTCATACAGATCATTGATTCGAGAGGTTAGAATGTGGTCTCTCCATTTTCCAGAAATCATCAAATAGTCTTTGGCATAGCCTTCTTTTTCAAAATGAAGGCGCTTTAATAAACGTTCACTTTTTATGTTCTCAGGTCTATAATTTTCCATCACTCTATGCAGATGATAAACATGAAAGATATGCCGTATTAGAGCCGATAAACTCTCAAACATGAGACCTTTGCCTTGTTGTTTTTCATCAAGAGAAAAACCAAGATGACAAGCTTGAAAAACACCACGAACCACATTTGTAAAATTCACAACACCAATGACTGTGTTTTCATTTTTTAATCGTACGGCATATCGGTATGCTTGTCCTTGTGCACTTTCATAAGCAAATGCATTAGCTCGTATTTCCCAAGCTGTTAGGCTGTGGTAACCATCAGATCTAACAGGTTCAAAAGGACGCAGATGATTCGCATTACGGAGGTAATAAGAAGACAGTTCAGCTGCATCTTCTAAACCAATCAATGTGGAAATTGTTCGCTTTGTTTTAATTGCTATCATTTTCTCCTCCTAGAAATGTTACAATAACACGTTGATTTATCCTAACAAATCATCATTTTTAAACTTAAATCATAACGTCGAATACAGTAAGCTTTCCCCACCACAACACTTCTCACGTTAGAATCAATGAAGATCATTTGCTTTTCCGTCATAAGCAGGGTTGGTGTATTTAGGATATAAGGTAAAGATAAGGGAATGTTTCTTATGAATGCTCTCAAGTTCCAAGGGGGCTGTAGCAACATTGGGGACTGGAAAAGTATGCAATGGAACTGGCGTGCTTCCCTATACGCAATTTTGAAAAAACTCACGGCAAAGATAGTTTTGTTTCTTTGCCTTGTAAGCTCAGAGCATACTTGTTTTGCGCTATCATATCACTGCACCCGCATACAAAACCCAATGACCATCGCCTTGAAAAGCTACATGTTACAGTGCGATCTAAAAAGTTTCTGCCATAACTCATCAACAACACTGTTCCCGCTAAATCAGCCACAAACTCTTGTAACAAATCCAAGAAAAGCGATGATGCAATACAAATCTTTTAAAATTTTTTAGATATTACCGTGAACACGCTTCCATTTCTTCGCGTAAAATTTCAAGTTCTAACCATTCTTCTTCTTTTTGTGTGCAAGTATTTTTCTTTTTTTCCAACGCTGTTGATAAACGCTCAAAACGCTCTTTATCACTGCGATAAAGGGCTGGATCAGAAAGCTCTTGTTCAATTTTTTTGATTTCATTTTGCAAAACAGCAATTTCTTCAGGCAATCTTTCCAATGCATAAACCTGCTTATAAGACAATTTACCTCGTGTTTTTTTCTCCCGCACTATCAAGCTATGATCTGTTGATGAATCCTGCTTTGAAAGCTCTCCCACATGAGATTTTGAAGGTTCTTTACGCTGCGATAATTCTGTTTTTTTGCGTTGTAAACTCAGAGCATGCTGGTTTTGCGCCATCATATCACTATAGCCGCCCGCATACAAAACCCAATGACCATCACCTTGAGGTGCCAACATATGCGTTACAGTACGATCTAAAAAGTCTCTGTCATGGCTGACCAACAATACTGTTCCCGCAAAATCAGCAATAAATTCTTGCAACAAATCCAAAGTTTCCATATCCAAATCATTGGTCGGTTCATCAAGAATCAAAAAGTTTGCAGGACGTGAAAGAAGTCGTGCAAGCATGAGGCGTGCTCTTTCTCCCCCCGAAAATTCTTTAAGGGGGGTGCGTGCTTGTTCAGGCAAAAATAAAAAGTCTTTCATATAAGAAACTACATGCCGCTCTTGTCCATTGATCACAAGAGTATCACCTCTTCCTCCCGTTAAATAATGCGCTAAAGTTTCTTCTTCATTTAAAATACGTTGCTGATCAAGCAATGCCATAGAGAGGTTATAGCCATGCCTCACCGTTCCACTATCCACGGCTTCTTGCCCAATTAATGCAGAAAGGAGCGTTGTCTTTCCGATACCATTGGGTCCTACCAACCCGATTCGATCACCACGCTGAATACGCAAAGAAAAATCTTTCACGATAATGCGATCACCATAGGATTTTGAAATTTTCTTTGCTTCAAGAACCAATTGCCCAGACTCATGACTTTTCGCTGCTGTCAAAAGTGCTTCTCCTGGCTGCCCTTTATAGGTTTGATGACGCTGTCTTAAGTTTTTTAATTCGCCTAAACGCCGTACGTTACGCTTACGCCGTGCACTCACGCCATAACGCAACCATTGTTCTTCACGAGCAATTTGGCGCCCCAATTTATGCTGCTCAATGGCTTCTTCTTGCAACGCCGTATCACGCCAACTTTCAAATTCTGAAAAACGCTTTTCCAGTCTTTTGGTTGTGCCACGATCAAGCCATACCGTTGACCGCGTAACATTTTCTAAAAATCGCCGATCATGGGAAATCACCACAATCGCTGAACGCAAAGAAGATAAAACAGCTTCCAGCCATTCAATAGTTGGTAAATCGAGATGATTGGTTGGTTCATCTAAGAACAAAATATCGGGTTTTGCAGCAATGGCCTGTAACAATGAAACACGCCGCTTTTCGCCTCCCGAAAGCGTTTCCAATTTTTCCGCCCCCGAAAACCCTAAATTTGTGCGAAGCGTATTGATCCACTGAACATCAGATATATCGTCCAGCCCCGCTTCCATATAAGCGTTAATATCTTCAAATCCTGAACAATCCGGATTTTGTGAGACATAACGGAGCGTCACTCGCGGGTGGCGAAAAATTTCGCCACCATGAGGCTCTAATATTCCTGCGGCAATTTTTAATAGGGTTGATTTCCCACAACCATTACGGCCAACCAGCGCGATACGCGCCCCCTGCTCAACCGATAAACAAGCTTGATTGAGCAAAGGCGTTTTTCCAAAATTTAAGAAAATGCGGTCAAGCCGCAGGAGCGGCGCCGCCATTAACGAACGCGGTGCGGACAAGGTGCTTTATACATCACCCCTCTTCCATCACGGTAAGCACACAATTGCCGTACAGGGACTCTTTGTGCACAAGGTGCTTGGTAAACATGTCCTCTACGACCACGATACGTGCACAATTGTGATGCCTGTCTTTGTTGTTTTCTTTGATTTGCAGCTGCACCTGTTACTGTTCCAGCCAAAGCACCAAATGCTGCACCGGTAAGTGCTGCTCCAGGAGTACTTCCAGCAATAGCAGTTCCAGCCAAAGCACCAATTGCTGCTCCTCCTACGCCGTAACGTGCAACGCGTTCATCGTTTGTGGTACAAGCGACTGAACTGAAACCAATGGCTGAAACAACAGCCACTTTAAAAATTGATTTTAGCATATCAAAACCTTTCCTTCTCAAGATCAATACATAATATATCGTTTATGTCGGCACTTAATCACTAGGCCCCCCCCTGCCTTATTCAAAATATATTGGAAGAGCTTTATGGAATAGGCACAGACGCTAACAATATAGCTTTTCCAGAACCTAAATGGCAAGAAAAGGTTCCACAAATACGGTTAGAAAGTGTTAAAGAAGAGCCAAATGACACATTTTTGTCACAAATTGGCCATTTTACTCCTGAAAGAGTTAAGCCTTTTAAATCAGAAAAACCGATAATACTAAACAAACATCCCTTAGGCAAATCATACGAACAAGGTTTTGACAAAACCGGCCAGCCTTCTTCCAAACCACTTGTCAACAATACTGAAATGCCCCTTTCAGCCATCATCAATGCTTGCGTCATATGAGAAAGGCTATGATCACTTCGCTCACCTCCCAAAGCACCGCACAAAATAAGCTTTTTAGCACCATTTTGCAGCGCCCTTTCGCAAGCCAAAGCACTATCTGTCATATCTTTATCAGAAGGAAAAACCTCACGCGGAACATGACTATATTCGCGTATTAAATTCTCATCCGATGAATCAAAATCGCCTAACCACAACTCAGGCGACACATTAAGCGCTGCCGCATGACGCATACCACCATCAGCAGCAATCACCCGACTGTTTTGAATTTGATTAAGCAAACGATCAGTGATACAAACATCTCCATTTAACAATATCGTAAATGTTGTCATGCCATACTTTGCCTTTCACAAAATTTCCTTTACAGCGCACTCTTTTATAAGTGAGAGTTATTTTTTATAAACAAAAAGCGTGATATAGCCAAATGAGTCCTTATCCCTAATGAATCTCTTGAAGAAACATACGATACAAAGATACAAATGCAGTTTGCCAAATTACTCCACAGAAACAATGTGCACCATGGTCCAACGCACCCCATTTTTCAACGCAATCTTCTTTTTCGCTCACGCCTGTATAAAGCAACTTTCATAAGTTTAACCTTTCTCCTTTCAGCTTGTCATACGCCCCTCTCTCAAAATGATAGGCTTTCTTCCACTTCTTCTAAAACGATCAAACGTACCAACAATCACAATATCTATGTCACATTAAGCGCTCTGCAACACCCACGTGTTTTACAAATGTATGGCGGCGCTTATTATAATGCAAAACTTGAACACTTTTTAGCAAAGATTGTCCGTAAACTGACAGTTCCATCACATAGTTCTCATCAAAACTATTCTGTAACAATTTTAAACTCAGAAAGTGTTAACGCATTTGCGCTCCCCAATGGTGCGATCTACATCACTCGTGGTATGCTGGCATTAGCCAATGATTCTTCAGAAGTTGCAGCCATTTTAGCCCATGAGATAGCACATATCAGAGCCAATCATGGCATTTTACGCCTGCAAAAAGAAGCCCAATTAAAGATGACAAATCACATGTCTTCAGGTCTTCTTTCTTCTATTGGCAAAAAACTTCATAACCCTGTGCAAAACAAGCAACAACTCGCGCAATTTTCCCGCAATCAAGAGCTGGAAGCTGATTCCCTTGCACTCGAAATGCTCCAACAAGCAGGATATGATCCATTTGCTTCACCACGCTTTCTTCAAACAATGGAAGCCTATAGTGCTTTGCGTAATATCTCCGGCACCCAAAATGCCTCTCTAGATTTTCTAACCTCTCACCCAACCACCCCTCAACGCATTCGGCTTGCGATAGAAAAGGCGCGTAAAATCAGTAAAGGGAATAGTAAAACAACCGATCGCGATTCTTTTCTCAAAAGCATTGATGGCATGATTTTTGGAGGAGGGTTTTATACAGGTTTTGTACGAGGTAACCAATTTATTCACCCACAGTTGCGCATAGCTTTTTCTGTTCCAAATAATTTTACAATAGAACATTCAGCACACACTGTTTGGGCCAGTGGACCAGATAAAATTGCGATTCGTTTTGATGCTATTCCGCATCCTACTGGAATATCTGCGAGTGATTATTTGAAAAGCGGCTGGATTATCGGGCTAGACCAATCATCTATCCGCCCCATCACAATTCAGGGGCTCCCCCATCAAGAATTTACACGTCAAGGATTCCAAAGCCAAAGTTTACTTGGAGCACGAGCCCATGCTACCAATGAGCAATGGCAATTTGATGTAGTTGTCATTCCATTCAACAACCATATCTTTCGTTTTCTGACAGCCGCCCCACATAATTCTCAAAATTTTGTAGAGGTTGCCCAAAAAACGCTACAAAGCTTTCATTCTCTTTCATCTTCACAATTAAAAAAACTGAAGCCCTTAAAAATCCGTGTTGTCCGCGTTAAACAAGGAGAAAACGTTGCAAACCTAGCCAATAAAATGCAACACACACCAGATAAAGAAAAACTCTTCCGCATCCTCAACGCCCTCTCACCAACACAAACTCTACCCGCAGGTACAAAAGTGAAAATCATTACAGAATAAGCCTTTTTTCTCACCTGCTACAGTTTTGATTCTTTTCTATCTGCATGACGCCCTCTCCCTTAAAGCATATTCGCAAATGAAGAGGGACATTTTAAAAACCAATTTCATCATACCTTCATACGACTCCGTTTGATACATACTTCCTCGAACTAATATCACCCCCAATCTTCCTCTGTTCATCAATAGCACCAAACGCATCCCCAAGGAGGCATATCCCTAGACAAATCTGGTAATCCCCTAAATCCAACTTCATCATACTCTCATATACCCCCTACTTATACGTTCTCTCTCTCTTCCTCCCACAAAGCCTTTTACTGCTTATATATCGTAAGCATCTTCTGAATGAACCGTAAGAAGAGCAGAACGCAATTTCTGCAAAGCCCGAGCTTCAATTTGACGCACGCGCTCTTTTGAGATTCCTAACTTTTCACCCAAAACTTCAAGAGTCGCACCCTCTTCATTTAAGCGACGAAAGCGAATAATTTCCAACTCCCGTTCATTGAGAATTTGTAACGCATCGTAAAGCCATTGTGTACGCCGTTGACCATCAATTACTTGCTCAATTAAAGCATCAGGAAGAGGACTATCATCCACTAAAACATCCATCTTAGCAATGGGATTATCACTGTTCTCAGAAACAGAAACACTCAAGGAATTATCAGAACTGGAAAAACGAAAATCCATCGTTTCAACATCGCGCACGGAAACGCCAAGCTTTTCAGCGATTGTGCGAAAGATATCCTGTTTTGACAAAGCACTATCATCTTGTATCAGTTTTGCACGCAACCGCCGAAGATTAAAGAAAAGTGCTTTTTGCGAAGAACTAGTTCCCCCTCGAACAATTGACCAATTTCGCAAAATATAATCTTGAATAGAAGCGCGTATCCACCACGTTGCATACGTTGAAAAACGCACTTCCCGATCAGGTTCAAAACGTGCAGCTGCTTCCAATAGTCCCACATACCCTTCTTGTACCAAATCCCCCAATGGCATTTTGAAACGTTTAAAGCGGTTAGCAATAGCAATCACTAAACGCATATGAGCTGCTGCAATTTGATGCATGGCATCATCATCACGTTTGTCTTTCCACCGCAGAGCCAAATCATGCTCTTTTTGCCGTTCAAGATAAGGCGCTTGCATAGCAGAACGCATCATATTACGTCCTAAGCTTTTGTCTGCATCGCTATAATTTTTGCTGCTTTTATAAACAGCATTTGAAAGATTACCCATAATAACCCCTTGCGATTAAAATTATCAAAATTGATTTGGCAACGACATCATTGTTCTTTGCTTAAAAAGAACGCAAAAGTTGTTAACTTCTGTACCCACTACTTTAACGTGTATTTTTATAATCGCAATTGTTTTTTTTTACTGTCATGGTAAAAATTCTTGTCATAAGACACAATTTCACCTGCAAAATGCCTTTACAATATGCCTTTTAGCCTATGAAATATTTGAAAAAACTTTCTCTTCACTTTTCATGACAAAACAACAAAAAAAATAAAATGATCATGTAAAACAAAAGCTGTTTTTTAATAACCGGTTCTGTTTCCTTTTAAATTGAAGAATTTATTTATGCTTTCAGCTTTACAATACAACTAATAAGTGTAATTTGCAAATATAAAGCATCAAAACTGAATGAAAACTGAATAAAAAAAAGAATCATCCAAGTTTTAAAGACGTAAAAAGAAACAGCAAAAAACGACAAGAGTGATTGAAGCAAACGCAACAAACGTGTTAAAGAAAAAGAAGCATTATGAAATTGTCGCAAAAAGCTTTTGACCAATTTCGCACTGAGAAAGAAAATGATCATGGATAGCAAGATTGTTCAACAGGATGAAATTCTTCAAGATGATATTCTCATTGAAAAACACGGAAGGGGTAAATTTGAAGGTTTTCGTTTTTATGCCAACAAAAACAGTACTGATCAAATAGCTGAGAAGCAAATTTCAACAGAGAATGAAAATTTGATTCTTGCTTTTTCCAAACGCGCGACACGTTTTTGTGCTTGTGCAAATGGAGATTTTACCCTCAGTTCTGATGGAATTGTGCGCTGGATTGGTCAGCCCGTAGGACAGCTTGTAGCAACAGAAGATTTTTTCAAACCAAAACTGATTGTTTTAGCAGATGAACAACTCACAGGAGAACCCCGCGATAACGTTGTGAAGCGATTAGAACGCTTTGTCACCTTTCATTTTGAAACGACTTTAAAACCTCTATTTGATTTGCGTAATGCTGATAATTTAACGGATTCAACAAACAGTCTTGCTTTACAACTTTTTAACTCTTTAGGGATTTTACCACGCCGCGAAGTCTTAGACATTGTCAAAGAACTTGCGCAAGAATCACGTGCTGTGCTTCGGCGTCTAGGTGTGCGTTTTGGCGCTTTTCACATCTATGTTGCCGGAATGCTTAAACCTGCTCCGGTTCAAGCCATTACCCTCCTTTGGAATCTTCAAAATGCGGAACAAGATCAAACTGGTTTGGGTGAAATTTTGTCAGCATTATCTGCTGGTCGAACCTCTTTGATTGTTGACCCTACCTATAACCGCCAATTTTATCAATTAGCCGGCTACCGAATCTTAGGACAACGTGCTGTGCGGATTGATATTTTAGAACGTCTCGCCAATCTCATCCGCCCCGCACTTCATTGGAAACAAGGAAGTGATCCCAAACCCGATGGCGCCTATGATGGCAAAAGTTTTTTTGTTACACCAGCCATGATGTCTATTCTTGGGGCCAATGGAAACGATATGGAAGAAATCCTCAAAGGACTTGGTTATCAATCGTACAGCATAAGCAATACTGTTTTTGAACAAAATCTCCTTGCACACCAAGCCTCTTCCCCTGTCAATGAGACAATGCAAGATGTTCCTGAAGCAGAATGCGTTGGCAGTCTATGGAAAACAATAAGCGATTCAGAAACAACACAAGAAGAAAAAAATACCTCATACCCAAATACTTTATCCTCTGGTATTGAAAAACATCCCCATAAAACCAATCGTTTACCATCGGCTGAACCTGTTGGGAATTTTGCCAAAACCCCTCTCCCTACACAAGAAGATAAAGTTATTTTACTATGGCATTATAGACATCAATTTCACCACCACGCACAAAAAAAACGTGATAAATTAGGAAATAAGTGGCAAAATAAATCGAAGAACGCTGTAAAAAAAGGGGAACACACAAATGAAAATTCCCCTCAAGCAGCACCATCACAAACAAAACGCTCTCATAAGTTCCACAAATCCCAAGGCAAACATGCAAATCATAAGCCTTTTCAAAAAGAAAAGCGCCTTAATCCTGATTCACCTTTTGCAAAACTAGCTATACTACGCGATCAACTCACCAATCATAAAAACACGCACACACTTTCCTCTAAAGAGAATTAAAATAACAAATGGAGTTTGATCTTGACCCACGTAGTAACCGACAACTGCATTCACTGCAAATATACGGATTGCGTTGAAGTCTGCCCTGTTGATTGTTTTTATGAAGGGGAAAACATGCTTGTTATTCACCCAGACGAATGCATCGATTGTGGTGTTTGTGTGCCAGAATGCCCAGCAGAAGCAATTTTACCTGATACAGAACCAGGACTAGAAAAGTGGTTAGAACTTAATCTTCATTATGCAAACAAATGGCCTAATCTAACCACCCAAAAAGATCCTCTTCCTCAAGCAAAAGAAATGGATGGCGTTCCAAATAAATTAGAAAAGTATTTTTCAGAAAATCCAGGAAGCGGCGAAGAGTAATGATACAGTGTACACCCTCCTCCTCCAACAATTGAAAGACGTCTCTTGTAAAAATAAAAAAATCCTTAAGCGAAATGATTGATTCTTTGGAAGTTTGATGTTAATGTTATTTTAACATGATCATCTTTCTAAGTATTTTTCTTTGCTTTTTATAGTAAAGCGATGTATTTTTTTTGGATTTAAAAGTACTCGGCTTTTATGCTCACTTAATTGGTACAATATACTTGGTTAAAGAAAACTCAACCCTCAGGTTTATAACCTGTTTTCCGATACATTTGTTGATCATAAGGGAGTAAACTAAAATATGGCATCCCAACATGGAACGTCTTCCAAGACCAAAGAATTTGCAACCTCTGAATATATCGTCTACCCTACGCATGGAGTAGGACAAATTATAGCGATTGAAGATCAAGAAGTTGCAGGACATAAATTAAAACTTTTTGTCATTCATTTCGCGAAAGATAAAATGGATGTCAAAGTCCCCATTGCAAAAGCCCTTTCCGTTGGAATGCGTAAATTATCTGCTAGTGATTCTGTCGAACGCGCCTTAAAAGTTTTACGTGGAAAAGCACGCGTTAAACGAACCATGTGGTCACGTCGTGCGCAAGAATATGATGCTAAAATCAACTCAGGAGATCTTATTTGTATCGCCGAAGTGGTCCGTGATCTTTTCCGCTCTAATCTACAGCCTGAACAATCTTACTCTGAGCGCCAACTTTATACAGCTGCTCTTGAAAGAATGGCCCGCGAAATTGCGGTTATTAATAGTCTTTCTGAAACAGAAGCTATCAATCTCATAGAGATGCATCTCTCCAACAAGCCGAAACGCGAATTTAAAACTGAGAGAGAAGAAACAGATGAAAACAGTAAAGCTGTCTACGCTGCATAACACACTCTTTCATCATAATGAGATATTTTGATAAAACCAGCTTTTTGCTGGTTTTATTTTTTTAACATCCTCTCTGCCCTTAAGGACGAAGTTTCTTAACCAGCGCCAACCTATAAACAATCTAACTTTTCGACAAATTCCTCCTCCTCATTTGCTTGCTTCATAGATAACAAATTGATTAATCATCATAATCTAGCATTATTCATATTAAATTAGAATCTTGAATATCGTAAGATTTTTCATTTCAAATCAAATTGCTCTCATGTTGAAGCAATCAAAATCTCTTACTTTTCGGTCCCAAGCGGGGCTGATCTGTGGGTAAAAACTGTACAAAAAGAGCTAGTAGAACTGTCCAAGCACCAAAGGATATACCAACATTGGAAGCTGGCAAAATGTGTAAGGCTGCAGGCTTGCTTTTTCATTAAGCGTAAAAATCATAGTGCCGTTTATACACTGCACCGAGACTTTACCATTTTACCTTTCTACAAAACCATTATAACATTCAAAAACGCCGTCATAAAATGGATGCAACAAATATTGAAAATATTCCTTTTTTAAAAAAACACGTGACGGTATAACATAAGCATATTTTACCTTGGGCGCTCTATTTTGCATGAGAAGCATTCCCCGTTAAAGAACGTGATAAACAAAAGCATGAACTAAACCATCATCTCCATTCTGTAAAAGGCATTTCAAATACTTTTGAAAGCTATAAAGTTAACTTAAAAATAACAATACAAATGAGCGTTGATATTGCCCTTGCAACTTCATATTTTCCAAAATGAGGTTATCTTCTCATTTCAGAGATTACGAGATATACGCAATATTCTTACTCCAATCGGGCATACAAAATCTAAAACGATTCATAGAACTCTTAAAAGTCTTAACCTCTGTTTTAAACAGACCGCTAAAGATTAGATATTGATGAACAGATAACAAAAAAATCGCAAACTTAGCTAAGTAACACCATAAAACCATTCATAAACCAGCTATGAACTGGAGAGTCATACCGGCTTTGATAAAATACTTCGCTCAACCCCATACATAAAACATCTGGTTTTAAGTTTACTTATTTTTACAAGCTGTTCGTAACAAATCCCTTATATTCACAAAAATAAGAAAAAATATATGGACAATTCTTAGTTCAAAAATATAAAAAGAAAGCGTGATATTCATAGAAAAGTCTCATGTACCTTTATCATCAAAAGCACTAAAGATTATTGAATGTGTAAACCTTCTGTCTTGTAACGGTTTTCTCTTTTCTGCTTATAAGAAAACACCCTGGCATCAGCATACACTTAACCCCCAATGTTACAAAAATCCTTACATTTGAAATGTATTTATTACAGACATTTTTTCCTTTCTTATAGAGTTTTCACCCACATGCCAGCCCCACTTGTGACCGAAAAGCAAGTGATTGTCATTGATTCAACATGAAAGAAATTTGAAATGAAAAAATCCTACGATAGACCTTTCATTCAAGACGCAAAACAACAAATGAACCTTATAAATCAATGTGATGTAAATCTCTATTTTTTTAGGGAGAATCACATGTCACAATATAAGCCTATAGACAAACCATTGCCTTAAATATTTTCATAAAAAACACCAGTATGCTTAAAGCCTTACATGGGTCAACCACCTTAAACGACGATATTTTACGATCTAATAGGATTCCCTCTACAGTCAATAAAAATTAAGTGCGATACAAAATGATTCCATTACTGACCTAACTTATATCAATACCCCAGCTCTTAACGAAATCATCATAAAAGACACTGACACAAGCAATCCTTTATAGCCTCTCAAAAAAAACAAAAAAATCATCTCCCATAATAAAATCATTTTTCTATGGCCAAGCCTTACACATGCTCTCAAGAAAAAGCGAAAAACGTATCTCACCCAATGCATTCACTCATGAATCAAAAGAAGTCTACTACTGGAAAAGAGATAAAACGCTAAAGTTTTAACCACTAAAACGGAACGCCCGCGATACATTCCCGTTTTCAAATCAATGTGATGAGGGCGACGCAAGGACACCTCAACATCCATCTTAAAGCGAAAATGCATGCCACAAACGTGCATTCACTCATGAATCAAAAGAAGTCTACTACTGGAAAAGAGATAAAACGCTAAAGTTTTAACCACTAAAACGGAACACCCGCGATACATTCCCGTTTTCAAATCAATGTGATGAGGGCGAGGCAAGGACACCTCAACATCCACCTTAAAGCGAAAATGCACGCCACAAACGTGCATTCACTCATGAATCAAAAGAAGTTTACTACTGGAAAAGAGATAAAACGCTCAGTCTTTAACCACTAAAACGGAACGCCCGCGATACATTCCCGTTTTCAAATCAATGTGATGAGGACGACGTAATTCACCAGAATTTTTATCTTCGATATAAGTCGGCGCCTTCAGAGCATCAGCCGAACGGCGCATGCCCCTCTTCGCTGGAGAGGTTTTTCGTTTAGGTACAGCCATAAAAAGACACTCCAAATCCATTAAAACAGAAAAAGCAATGTCAAAAATGACAATGCTTCATTTAAAAACACCATAAAATTTTAAGATGTTATACACTGATAAACAAGAAGAGGCAATGTCAAAATGCTCCTCCTCTTACCAAAAATGACCTTCTTTTTATCAAAAATGATGTCAAAATGATCAAATGAATATCAAAAACACCGCAAAATTTGAAAATTTTATACGCCAATGAAAGCATTCTCATAAGACCTTCATTCAATTTTTATTTGGCTTAAAAAGGGATTTGCACATACAATAGAGATACGGATAAAAAGAGAAATTGATTTTTAATAAAAAACGACACCAATTTATGAAACCAAGAAAAAGCGACAACCTTTCTCTTCAAAACTTCATAATTTCATTTTTGTAAAAACAAAGGAAGCAAGAATGCACGAATTTACCACCCTTCTTGCAAAACATGGACACACTGTTGAAAAGCGGCTTGATACCCTGTTAAGTGATCAAATCCAAAATGGTGAAATTTCACGCCCTAAAAACTTAATCAAAGCTATGCGCTATGGTGTGCTGAACGGTGGAAAACGCCTGCGTCCTTTTCTTGTGATTCAAAGTGCTGCACTTTTTGATATCCCTGTCGAATATTCTCTTGATGTTGCATGTGCCTTAGAATGTATCCATTGTTATTCGCTCATTCATGATGATCTTCCCGCTATGGATAACGATATACTCCGGCGTGGAAAACCCACCGTCCATATAGCATTTGACGAAGCAACAGCAATTCTAGCAGGCAATGCTCTCTTAACATTTGCCTTTGAAATCATTGCCCATAAAGCCAGTACTTTATCTACAGACATTAGAATCAAACTGATCACGTCTCTTGCACAATCGGCAGGACTTGGCGGTATGTTAGGTGGACAAATGCTGGACCTTGAAGCTGAAAAAAAACCGCAAGGAAGTAATGACATCATCACTCTACAACACATGAAAACAGCAGCCCTGATAAGCTTTGCTTGTCAAGCAGGCGCCATTATTGGCAATGCATCTAAAGAATTAACCGAAAAACTTACTGATTTTGGTACCTATCTTGGTTTAGCCTTTCAATTAACCGATGACCTTCTTGATGTCACCGCCAACACACAAACCCTAGGAAAGACTGCTGGAAAAGATGAAACGGCACAAAAAGCAACTTTTGTTCATCTTTATGGCATTGAAGAAACCCAAAAAAAGCGAGATACACTCATCAGTAAAGCAGAAGCATTCTTACATCCTTTTGGCGCTAAAGCACTCCCCCTCCAACAAGCAGCACACTTTAGCGCAATACGCAAAAATTAAACTCCATCCGCTCCATTGCACATAGTGTAAACCATCACCTTTGTTGAATGCATAATAGACTTTTCAAAGAAACGTTACCATTAATCTCCATTATAGTTCTTATCATGAAATGGGTGCGACAAATCTTGAGAGGGATTTCATTAAAACAAGCCGCGTGAATTTATAACACAAGTGCATTCTGGGCATTTCATTTTGCATGAAAAATACCTTCCATTAAAGAATGAACGAAAGAAAATGTGAAACAATGCGTAATCACCATGCTTTAAAAGATATTACCGTGGATGCTTTAAAGCCGAATAAAAACGATCAAAAAGAAGAAAACTCGTTTTCTCCTTCATGTCTTTAATCTTCTAACGATAAGGCAAAAAATAAACAGGATAAGTATCAAACAAGGCATTTTATAAACCCGTAAAAAACAATAAAAGAAGTACAATGCCCTAAGTAAATGCCCTCAGTAGAGAATCGTAATTTTTATGCCTTTCCACGCTATCTTGTTATAGAAGATCAAATATGGTTACATTCTGTAAATTCACTCGTGTATTGCTTGATCTCTAAAAACACTTTTACAAAAGTACTCGTTGTTTAGTTCAAGCATCATTTTTTTGAAGCCCGTATTTAAAATATCAGAAAAAAATGAACACAATGGCTATTTTGATTTTTATGCCACCCTCAAAGAACAAAGTTTTTTAACCCAATCTGCTCTGTAAACAGTCTAGATTCTTAACCGAGTAAGTTCCTCTAGCTTTCCACGCATGCGATTCACTTAAACTAAAGACTCGATAAACAAGACTTAAGAATATTCACCATGCAATTTTTAAAATATTTAATGTGTCAAACAGGCGACCTTCACCACCCCTCAAATGACAGTGTATTACGGCATAATAGGCTAAATAAAGTCATCAATTTCAATAGAACGAAAGACCAAAGCAGTATTATTACTGATCTCTCTTTTCTTCGCAAAAAAGCTACAAATAATTTATTTATAATGATAATTCAGCGTTATTCATATTGAATTAGAACTCTGAATACCGTAGGATTTTTTCATTTCAATCTGTGTATGTTGAATCAATCAAAATCATTTGCTTGCACCTCACAAACGGAGAAAGCCGCGTGGGGAAAAACATCAAAGAACGGATTAAAAAATACCTCTTATGAATCCTCTCAAAAGCCAAGAGCTGTAGCAACATTAGGGGACAGCAAAGTGAATGATAGTGTCGGCGCGCTCCTTCAAAAGTAGAAACATTTTTACAAAACTATGGAATAATTTCAATTTAATAATAATCACGATCACTGTAGAACTTTAATTCGTCACGCTCTTTATCTCGTTTATTCAATTCATCGCATAAAAAGAGAATTGATAAGATTAAACAGAGAATAACCATTGAAACAGAAAAATAAAAAAGGCCTTATTTTTAATATAATAGCGCAATTTAATTTATGATAAGTACTTTTTTCAAGCTAAGTGTAAATTTCCTCCTTTAAGTGAAATTTTCTTATTAAGATGAAGAGCATCATTGTAAGTGAACCTATGCCTGTTGCCAAAGCTGGAAAATGCGTCCATCTTTTGAAGACATAACAAAAAACATGCAACATGGCTAAGAAAATATCGTGACGATCAATAGAGTATCATAGCCATTTAATATCCTTCGAGAGAATTTTGCCCATTACCCATTAAATGTCATTTGTAAGTTTTTCTTGGTTTCATCATGTCATATATCGTATTGAGCTCTATACAAAAACGCGCTATTTGTTTAGTGTTTTCATTATGACCAGCTTCCATACTAGACACAAAGTCAATAACTTGTGTTATTGGGCTAATGCTATTTCCGCTTGAAGAATTAAGAAATTTTTTCGCATAATCAATCATGGGATCCGTAGAGTTCATAGACATATTATATGCCCAAATAAAATTGTTTTCTCTCCAATTATAGTCATAACGCAAACTGCTTATGACATTAGGGAACATTGCCCATGACATCTCCTCATTATAATTCACCGCGCAATAAATTAACAAAGCGTCCACATAAAACAATAAGTCTGTGATGATGCCATATAATATCAAATTTGGGCGCTATATTCTGATAACCACGGCTATATACGAAGTTTCTTGCTTGCTCTTGTTTTTGAAAATGTTCAAAAGCCTCGTATTTTCCATTTATCTATTCTTCGTAAAGTTTATTGTACTGCTCTAGACTATCCACGCGAGTACATCCCAACAATACCAATACAGAGACCACAACCAAAGAGAAAATACTCAAAAATGAGAATGAAAGATGCCGTTATCTCAACAAGATCATTCATATTTTAAAGGAAACAAGAATAAAACGCGTTAGATATATCAACAATAAAATCGGTCATGAGGAAAGCCTTTTTGAACAGGCTAAAATTACCCAACTGCTTAATGAGCTCTAATGAGATAAAGTATTACCAGCAAGTAACCAATGAAAATGGGAAAACTGCTCCATCACCATTCCTTAATAAGCATATAATCCGGTACAATCATTTTCTTTATCAGCGTCCAATCTTATCAGCAACTCTTGGTGCAATATTCATGAGAAGCATTTTTATTTCTTTTTTAATGATTGTGATGCCACGCCCACTGATAACGTACAAGCAGATGACTTTGATTGCTTCAACATACATAGATTTGAAATAAGAATAACGGATAACATTCTGCTTTCCCATTCAACATGCAAAAACAATGATGCGCCTTAATAAATAAAAGCCTTGATCCACTATAAACCCCATGAAACACACGTGAAATACGTTACTATTTTCACTGAGATTTCTTTAGGGCTCCTTCTAAAAAAAACATTGCCAACAGATAAACCAATAAATAGATACCCAAAATATAAACGAGTGAGAAAAAGCCAAATATATCGACCATATACGCACTCATGTAAAAAAATACCAATAAGCTAAATCTCCCAACAGTTGACAAGAAAGATTCATATGTAGCCCTGAAATGATCACTAATACTATCGTGCAAAACAACTTCTACACGAAGATATGTATACTTAATTAAGTAAAAAATCATACAGACTAAAATAACAGCAATTTCTTTTTTCGGCTCAAAGAAAACCACTGTAAAAATCAGTGAAACCAAAAGAAACAGCAATAAAATAAAATTCACTCTTTCACTTAGTTTTGTAAAGAGAAAACTAGCCAAGAGCTGAGAGAGCAATATCAGTGAAAATGTCACACCAAGATCAAAATAAGTGACATTAATATGATGATCTTTAAATATCCACTGCCAATACTGCGAGAATATATTGAAAAAGATCAGTGAAAAATAAAAGCATAAAGAGATATAAGGAACTCTAATAAAAATAGACAACATCTCTTTAGCATCATAAATGAGAGAATTCGCTTTATTTGGTTTTTTCTCTCCCTTCAGGTCATCAAGAAAAAACAAACCAAATAGTGTTGTCATCAACATTAAAAACGCCGCGATATACCATATATATTGGCTAGAATAATCAGCAAAATAAGCACCGATCAAACTGAATATAAACATGCCGATGTAATTATATTGAGAGCTCGCTCCCAGCACTTTTTTAGTCGATGTCAATTTTGCTTTTGCATATTGAACAAGTAAAGCATTATAGGCGCCAGCAATCAATGTCAGCGATAAGGCATTAAAAGATTCTGCCAAAAGAAATCCATAAAAGCTTGTAGAAAATCCCATGAGACATAGCCATGTAGCAGCAAAAGCCGCTGCCAAAACGATCGATATTTTATAACTTTTTCTATCGGCAAAATATCCCAGAGGAATGTCTGTAACCATCATAATAAAAGCCTGAAACGACTTAATGATCCCGATATCAATAAGAGTTAGCCCTTTTTCAAGCATATAAAATACAATAAAGGCACCTGTTAAAATTCTTATACCGTTAAATAAAAAGCCAAACGCTAATATATTTGTCATCTATTCCCCAATAACGCCACGAAAGGTGTCAATACATCCTTTTATATAAAGATAAAAGCTTAAATTTTATGACAAATATGGCAATAGCCGCTATGCGGATCTCCAATCCTATCAATTTGATATCCTGAAAATTGCTGGAAATAATGTCACATTTAGTTTGCTATTGGATCTGTTTGAAGACAGTATTATCAAGGAAAAATGCTTGAAAACAATGAAGAAGCGCATCAATTTATGAACAATCATCTTGTTCTCAACATGCAACCACAATGAGGACTGAATATTGATTTACAAGCAAAAACACAGCCTTTAATGAAGAAAAAATGCACTCCAAGAATTTATTTCAACCCTGTCCAAAGCGTGTATGAATATAATCACTCAAAAGCGCTTCAAATTCTTCAGCAATGTGATCACCCCGCAAAGTTTTTACCTTTTGTCCCTCAATAAAAACAGGTGCCGCAGGACTTTCCCCCACTCCAGGCAAAGAGATTCCAATATCCGCATGTTTTGACTCCCCCGGTCCATTGACGATACATCCCATCACGGCAACCTTCAAACTTTCAACGCCAGGGTATTTTTCACGCCAAATAGGCATATTTTTGTATAAATCTGCTTCAATTTTTTGCGCCAATTGTTGAAAGACCGTTGAGGTTGTGCGCCCACAACCAGGACAAGCCGCAACCACGGGCAAAAATTGCCGAAAACCCATCACTTGCAAAAGTTCTTGCCCCACCTTTACTTCTCGTGTCCGATCACCACCAGGTTTTGGTGTTAAGGAAATTCGTATCGTATCGCCAATACCTTGCTGTAATAAAATGCCCAAAGCCACCGAAGAAGCAACAACCCCCTTTGTTCCCATCCCAGCTTCCGTTAATCCCAAATGAAGAGCATAATCACAACGCGCCGCCAAGGTGGTATAAACAGCAATAAGATCTTGGACATCACTTACTTTAGCAGAAAGAATAATTTTATCACGTCCCAATCCCATCTCTTCAGCCCAAATAGCCGATTGCAGAGCAGACTGCACAACAGTTTCCCGCATCACTTCAGCAACCGATAAAGGATTTTCTTGCTGTGCATTTTCATTCATAAGCCGTGTTAACAACGCATTATCAAGAGAGCCCCAATTCACGCCAATGCGAATAGGTTTATGATACCGACAAGCAATCTCAATAATTTCTGCAAATTGACGATCTTTTTTTGCGCCAAAACCAACATTTCCAGGATTGATGCGATATTTTGCAAGCGCCTCAGCACACGCAGGATGATCAGATAAAAGCTTGTGTCCAATATAATGAAAATCCCCAACCAATGGTACAAAAAATCCTAACCTCTCCAATCGCTCCCGTATTTTTGGTACAGCTGCCGCCGCTTCATCACGATCAACAGTAATCCGAACCAATTGTGAACCAGCTTGCCAAAGAGCAGCCACTTGAGCAACAGTTGCATCAACATCAGCCGTATCCGTATTGGTCATTGACTGTACAACTATCGGGCTCTGCCCCCCAACGATCACATCACCAACAGCAACACCAATAGACCGACGACGCTCAAGTGGTTTAGATAAAAAATAGGTCGTACTCATCAAGTCCTCAAATTTTTAAAACCTGCGCTATCAATCATCATTTACATTGACTTCCTCCGCGCTTCAAAGGACGAAAATTACACCGCCCCCCAATCTTAACAGATTACTCTCAAAAGGTTCCACCTACTAACCACTGATGCAATTCAACTCATAGGTGCGATTCATCCTATAGACGCACCGGATAAGTTCTACTACTTCTGTTCAAGTTTATACTTCTACACTTGGTTGATTCAAAAAGAAACCGAAACCAAACAGAGACAATACTGTATTTTTAAGTTGCATGCCTATACCGTACATCCACGTCATCGCAAAACAGTGTTTTACAACACAACAGATAACGCCTATCAAAACGCAATTTTTAAAAATGCATGAAAAACACCGCCTAATTAATCCAACACATTGATTTATAATAATCTATTTTTTACAAATTTGAATAGAAAACCCAAATATCGTAAGATTTTCTCATTTTAAATCTTCTTAATTGAATCAACCAATACCACTCCCTAAAGCCACAAGAGAACATGTAGATAAAAACTTCTTATAAACTATTTCACGTGCCAAAAGCTATCCCAACACTTTAAACAAACAAAAAAATGAAGACACCAACTTACATCTTTATGAAATAAAGATGATAGAATGAATCTTACACCCTTTTGTAAAAATTTTTACCTTACATCCTTACATGAAATGAACTCAAGCACATTCAGAAATTCCTCATTAAACCCAAACTCTTAATTCTCTTCTCACCCACGCGCGGCATTATCAATGCAACCTTTCAATTTTCAAGCCGTTATAGCAAAACCCCAAACACAATTCCAACTGTCACGCAATAATTTAACACACGAAGGAGTCAATAAATGTGTCTATTTTCACCCAACGCCAAAAATGCTAAAATTAAAAAACGTATAGCACAATTAAAAAGAGAACTGGTCCCCGTAAATCATTGGAGTTCTCAAAATGATAACTTTGAAAACATTTCTGAGCTGTTTGACACATGGAAACAAAAAGTCCGTCACACGCTTTATCACCTCAACGAACATGCTACAGAATTAAAGAAAAAAGCGAAAGAAAATCCTAAAAAAACCCTCGCACTAGCAGCAGGAGTCGTTTTAGTAAGCTTCTTGCTGATCCGTAAAAATTAACAACACAACCAACAACCTTCCCTTTTAATGCCCGACTCAAAGCGGGCATTTTTTATAGTTTACAAAATATAAACTTTACGTCTTTCCCCTAACTTTACGCTTTCCTCCAAAAGATAAGTTTTTCATCCATCCCACCAGTCTATTATCCAATTTTTTATCCTGGCAGTCTCCCACCCCTGTCCTCAAAACACGCGGTGGCACCACATCCCAAAGGACAGTGTTGTGAGAAACTATAAGAAAAATTTTCAACAGTGCATCTATCCCCCCTACTGAATTATTTCAAAAGAAATGGAAGTGAGTAAAGATGCATGCGCTTTAATATTCTAAGGAACATTATTTTACATCATGATATCGAAGTATAAGGAGCCTAAGAACTTTACAAAATGTATCATAACAAACCAAACGAAATCTTCCAATGTGAAGAGCCATTTACTATAAGTAAATGGCACGAGAATTAAACTGAAAAAACCCAAAATTTATCCTCCAGAATCGACCCGCTGCGAAGTATCCACATACGTAACCACAGACATCCCAGGAATGAGCTTTTCAATTCCCTCCTGCCCAGGATCTAAAGAAATACGTACTGAAATACGTTGCGCAATTTTGATAAAATTACCAATTGTCGTATCTGTTTTTAACAATGAAAACTCTGAACCTGTCGCTGGAGCAAAACGAACCACACGCCCCGTTAACTTTTTGTTGTTCAATGCATCAACAGAAAAAACAACCGGTTGTCCTACACGCATCTGAGAAAGTTGCGTTTCCTTATAATTAGCAATAATCCAAATGTCATCAGAAATAACAGAGACCAATTGCGTACCCGGCATAACATATTGCCCTACCCTAGCACCAACCAATCCAATATAGCCTGTTCTAGGAGATAAAATCTTTGTATGATCGAGATTAAGTTTTGCCAACTCAACACTCACCTTTGCTCCCGCAACTTCTGACTGTAAACTTTGTTTTTCAAGATTTAATTGTTTTTGCAATTGTCGTTTTGTTTCTAGGGCTGCCAAGAGTTGTGAAAGAGGGCGAGAAACAGAAACTGCCGCATCACCAAAGCCTAACTTTTTACTATCAGAAACAACATTAGAGAATGCTCGTGAACGCGCTAATTCCGCTTCTGCAGCATTAACTTCTCCCTGTAAAATCTGAGCTTGCAACTCAATACTTGCCAGTTTTGCATTTTTTGAATCGAGAACAGCCTGTGCCCGTGCAAGCTGCTGACGAAAAAGAGAATCATCAAGCTCAAAGAGCAGCATTCCTTTTTCAACACGTTGATAATCTTGCACATAAATCCGTGCAATCACCCCAGAGATCTGTGAACTAACCAAAGTAACATTGCCCTTAATGGAAGCATTATCCGTTATTTGAATGTTATTTACAAAAGGAGGAAGTCTCCAAGCCCACAAAATTAGCAAAACACCCGTAATACCTGACAGGAATGCAACAATCGTAGCTTTTGACCGTAATGCTTTTATCATTTTTTGCACCCCTCTTCTATACCATCACTCTACTTTTCTAACGTCCGCAAAGAGCATGACTTAACAACTATTGTGACAAGAAAGATAATGAATACAACCATTGAAATATAAAAATAAAGCCGAAAAACGTCATCATAAGCAAAAATATTTGCTGTTAACTTAAATTTTTCTATCAACAGAGAAGTTCCCTGTTCACTCCCTAAGCCATGAGGGACAGAAGTAGCATAAGAAGGCGAAAACAAAGTATTCATCTCACCAGAAATAAGCGGATCAGTCACAACAATATTTTGTGTTAAGGACTCAAAGTTTTTATGGGCAAAATAAAACTGTAGGCTGCCAAAAAAAGCCGATCCCATCAATCCCCCTGTCACTTGCGTTAGCAAAAAAACCGCAATAAAACTCAAAACATAACGCGGTCCTCGCTCACCAGCGATCACAAACCCTTTGAAAAGAGCGGGAGGCAAAAAAAGTGCATAACTAAAACTCACCAACCCTTGGCTCAACATCATATCTTTCGGACGTGTTAAATAGTTTACACGACTGTCTAAATAAGCTCCCAGCGCCAAACAACCTAAAGATAACAAATAAAAATAATCTTCACGCCCCGCCCGTAAAAAAAAGACACAAACAGCCCCCCCTAACAGAATACCCAATGTCACCGCAAGATACATGGGCGCCATTTCACGATTAAGCAAACCAAAAAGATTAAAAAAACCCACGGGCAAATTTGACCGCTCCAACAAAAAAACATGAAAGATCAATAAAATAAAAACCGATTGAACCATTTCTTTACTGAAAATCCAACGTAAATCAATCAACGGTTTTTCTCTATTAAGCTCAATAATAATAGCAATAGCCAACGAGAAAATAGCAAGTGCAAGCCCCCAACCAATCCATGGTGCTTCATACCACCAATACAATATGCCAACAGACATAATCACGGCATTTAATCCAAGACCAAGAGCAATCAAACCATAACTTATCCAATCTAACTTTTGAATAACCTTACTGCGGACAACAGGCGTTAGGGGCAAAGTATAGATACAGACCAAGCTGATGAGAACCAACCCCATTTCCAAAGCGGAAAGACTGGAAAAGCCACCATTTTCCAGCAAATCAGGAGAAATCAAACGTGATAAAGGCGCCGCTAAAGCCGCATTCATATAATTCAAACTAAGACCAACAGTAAACTTCTTTGCTGGAGCAAAAGCCTCCATCATATAAAGCAGCGCAAGCGAAGCCAAAGGAGCAGCAGCAATCCCAGCAAAAAAGCGAATAATCAATGCAGAACGCAAATCCGTAACAAAGAGTTGCAACACGCAAACCAAAACGAAGCCAAGGATTGATAATTCAGCAAAAGCACGCAACCCAAATTGATAGCGGATTTTGATCAACATAATCGCTACACTCACATTTGGCGCCATATAAGCTGCTACCAACCATGTTGTCTCGGTCAAAGTTGCGTGAAAATCACCCGTAAGATGGACAATGTTAGACTGAACAATATTAGCCCCTAAACCATAAGCCCATTGCAAAATAAGAGAAGCAAAAATATAAACAAAACATTTTGGCAAAGGTCCTGCAAAAATACGACCAGGACGAGGAAAAGGTTTTCCACCCCTTTTAGCAAACACAACCGTACTCTTTTTTCCGCTCATGTCACCTTGTTTCCTGTATACGCTGCTACGCTTCTATCAACACAGCACCATCAGCTGACAATTGCTGGAAAAAAGCCTCTATTTTATGATTATCCTCATCTCTTGTCCCCCCTTCTAATGTCGCTTGAACCTGCAAAATCCGCTGTTCCAATACATCAAAAGAAAGATGCTCTACAGCCACAACGTGCTCTACCAATAAAGAGCAGCCTGAAAAGGTAATATTTGCAACGCCCCCGCATACAGCAAATAATTTTTCACCCAAAGAGGTGCGAACACGCACACTCCCCAACACAATGCTTGCCACTAATGGCGCATGATGCGCCATAACTGTCAAAGAACCTGAGGCTGAAGGAAGAACAACAGACACTACCTGCTCTGAAAACACAATTTTTTCAGGCGATACAAGCTCAAATAAAAAATGCTCTTCTCTATTGTTTTCCACAAAAGTCTCCACAATACCCGATATAAGGACTCTCTGTTTTCTTCAACGACTTGTCCTTTTTAACGAAAAATATTCATGACAGTTTTCTCTTGAACAAGAAGCTTCTTATTAAGACGCCTCTGCCATGAGACGCTTTCCTTTTTCAAGTGCTTCATCAATCGAACCAACCATATAAAAAGCAGCTTCTGGCAAATCATCATAATCGCCAGCACAAAGACCTTTAAAGCCTTTAATTGTCTCTTCTAAAGGAACGAGTTTCCCTGGCGAACCAGTAAAGGCTTCCGCAACATGGAAAGGTTGCGAAAGGAAACGTTCAATTTTACGCGCCCGTCCCACCAGCAATTTGTCATCTTCAGAAAGTTCATCCATTCCAAGAATAGCAATAATATCCTGAAGCGCTCTATAACGTTGTAAAATGGTTTGCACTTGACAAGCAACAGTGTAATGCTCTTCCCCTACAATCAATGGATCCAACATACGCGAGAAAGAGTCAAGTGGATCAACCGCCGGATAAATTCCCTTTTCCGCAATAGAGCGCGAAAGAACTGTTGTTGCATCCAAATGAGCAAAAGACGTTGCCGGCGCTGGATCCGTCAAGTCATCGGCAGGAACATAAATTGCCTGAACGGAAGTAATAGAGCCTGTTTTTGTACTGGTAATACGCTCTTGCAAAGCCCCCATATCCGTTGCCAAGGTAGGCTGATACCCCACAGCAGAAGGGATACGCCCTAAAAGCGCTGACACTTCAGCACCAGCTTGCGTGAAACGGAAAATATTATCCACAAAGAAGAGAACATCTTGTCCTTCATCACGGAAACTTTCTGCAATTGTCAATCCTGAGAGAGCCACACGCGCACGCGCTCCTGGTGGTTCATTCATTTGCCCGTAAACAAGGGCACACTTTGATCCTTCCGTTGAACCATTATTCTCTTTTGGATTCACATTCACGCGGCTTTCGATCATTTCATAATAAAGATCATTTCCTTCCCGTGTACGTTCTCCCACACCAGCAAATACAGAATAGCCACCATGTGCCTTTGCAATATTGTTTATAAGCTCCATAATAAGAACGGTTTTTCCAACACCAGCACCACCAAACAAGCCAATTTTACCTCCTTTAGAATAAGGAGCTAACAAATCCACGACTTTAATACCAGTGACGAGAATTTCTGAAATGGTTGATTGCTCAACATATGGAGGTGCCTCTTGGTGAATAGAACGCGTTTTGGTCGCAGGAATTGGTCCCACATTATCCACCGGCTCTCCAATCACATTCATAATACGTCCCAATGTTGCTTCTCCTACAGGAACGCTAATTTGCGTGCCTGTATCCACAACCTTTTGGCCCCGCATCAAACCATCAGTGGTATCCATAGCAATCGTACGCACGGTATTTTCACCCAAATGCTGCGCAACTTCTAATACCAAGCGATTGCCTAAATTCTCTGTTTCCAAAGCGTTAAGAATATTTGGCAATTCACCTTCAAATTGCACATCAACGACAGCACCAATAACCTGCTTGATCTCACCAACAGCGCCTTGTGCACGCTCTTCTTTTTTTGCGGATGTATCTTTTTTTACAGGTGTATCTTTAGCTGCACTACGCGCAGGCGCAGAGGAAGCCTTTACATCCACTGAAGCCGTTACATCCACTTGAGACTTCGAAGCGGCTTTTTTCACGCCGGAACGAGCAGCTGGTTTCTTTTTTTCACCTTTTTCTGTTCCTTTGCTTGAGGTTACTGCTTTTACCATCAATCCTTACCTTTTCCATTTAAAGCGCTTCAGCGCCCGCAATAATTTCGATCAATTCTGTCGTAATCTGTGCCTGACGTTGACGATTATAAGCTACCGTCAATTTATTAATCATTTCACCTGCATTGCGCGATGCATTGTCCATAGCTGTCATCTTGGCACCCATCTCACCAGCAATATTTTCTAGCAAAGCCCGAAAGATTTGCACCGAAAGATTGCGTGGCACAAGCGCCTCTAAAAGAGAAGCCGCATCAGGTTCATACTCATAGACAATTGATTGTGAACCTTTGCTATGATCTGTTTGCTCCTCAACATCTATTGCCTCAACAGCTGCTTTTGGAGCAATCATCGGAATCAAGCCAAAAGCTGTTGGACGCTGATTAATCACAGAAATAAATTCAGAATAAAACAGCGTACAAACATCGAAAGCGCCTTCATTGAATAAATCAACAATCCGTTGACTAATCATCACCGCCTCTGCAAAACCAATGCGCTTTACAGCATGCAAATCGATATGATCAATTATCAAGCCTTTGTAATCACGCGATAAAATATCCGCACCTTTTTTACCCACAGTGATAATTTTCACTATTTTACCAGATGCCAACAATGCCTTAATCTGTTCACGTGCACGACGAGCGATTTGCACATTAAAAGCACCACACAAACCGCGCTCAGCAGTACACACCACCAAGAGATGCACATCATCTCGCCCCGTACCACGCATAAGAGCAGGCGCATCAACACCATCTACATCAGCAGCAACACTGGTCAAAATATCAGCCATCTTCTTCGCATAAGGACGTGCAGACTGCGCTGCCTCTTGAGCACGATGCAACCTCGCCGCTGCAACCATCTGCATAGCTTTGGTGATCTTTTGTGTTGCTTTAACCGAAGCGATACGGTCTCTAAGATCTTTTAGTGAGGCCATTCAAGCATTCCATCAATTCATCACGAGAAATTTTTTGCATAAGTATTAAGAACAGTTATCAACTTGTCTTTCAGCTCGTCTGTTATTTGCTTTTGCTCAGCAATTGCCTTTAAGAGATCTTGATAATCACTACGCAAAAGCACCAAAAGTCCCTGCTCAAACCGCGCAACATCAGAAACCGCCAAAGCATCAAGATAGCCATTCACACCCGCGAAAATAACCACCACTTGTTCTTCTGTTTTGAGTGGAGAAAATTGTGGCTGCTTCAACAACTCTGTCAAGCGCGCACCCCGATTTAACAGACGCTGGGTTGACGCATCCAAATCAGAGCCAAACTGCGCAAAAGCTGCCATTTCACGATATTGCGCCAATTCACCTTTAATCGAGCCAGCAACTTGCTTCATCGCCTTAATTTGTGCGGCAGAGCCAACACGCGACACAGAAAGACCAACATTTACAGCAGGACGAATTCCTTGATAAAATAAATTAGTCTCTAGAAAAATTTGCCCATCAGTAATCGAAATCACATTTGTAGGAATATAGGCAGAAACATCATTTGCTTGCGTTTCAATAACCGGCAAAGCTGTCAATGACCCAGATCCATTTTCCGCATTCAACTTCGCAGCCCGCTCTAAAAGACGCGAATGAAGATAGAAAACATCTCCCGGATAAGCCTCACGACCTGGAGGACGACGCAATAAAAGAGACATTTGACGATACGCCACCGCCTGTTTTGACAAGTCATCATAACCGATCAAAGCATGTTGCCCATTATCACGGAAATACTCACCCATAGCACATCCAGCAAGAGGTGCAATAAATTGCAGTGGTGCTGGATCAGAAGCGGTCGCTGCAACAATAATAGAATATTCCAACGCTCCACGTTCTTCTAAAACTTTAACGAATTGTGCCACCGTTGAACGTTTTTGACCGATAGCCACATAAATACAATAAACTTTGTCTTGCTCTCGTCCAGCCCCTTTTTCATGAAAAGGTTTTTGATTTAAAAATGTATCGAGCAAAATTGCTGTTTTTCCTGTTTGGCGATCACCAATCACCAATTCACGCTGCCCCCGTCCAATAGGAATAAGTGCGTCAATCGCTTTCAATCCGGTCGACATCGGTTCATGCACTGACTGACGCGGAATAATCCCTGGCGCCTTAACATCAACACGACGACGCTCCGTTGCTTTAATGGGACCCTTCCCATCTATAGGGTTTCCCAACGCATCAACCACACGCCCCAGCAAAGCGGGCCCCACAGGAACATCGACGATAGCGCCTAACCGCTTAACGCAATCACCTTCACGAATATCGCGATCTGAGCCAAAAATGACCACACCAACATTATCAACTTCCAAATTGAGAGCCATACCGCGCACACCGTTTGGAAAAGCAACCATTTCCCCTGCTTGGACATTATCCAAACCATAAACACGAGCAATACCATCCCCTACAGAGAGAACCCAACCAATTTCTGAAACCTCAGCCTTTTGGTCAAAGTTTTTGATTTGCTCTTTTAGAATTTTTGAAATTTCAGATGGTCTAATATCCATCAGCTGACCTCTTTTTTCAATGCAAGCTTAAGCGAAGACAATTTTGTGAGAAGAGACGTATCAATTTGAGACGACCCCACACGAACGATTAATCCACCAAGAATTGTTGGATTCACAATGCTGTGTAGCAAAACTTTTCCTCCAACGACACCTTCCAAAGCCTCACACAACTCTTGTCTTTGTTGAGAACTTAAGGGGCGCGCAGAAACAATTTGCGCAGTAACCTGCCTACGAGCGCGCGCAACACAACGCTGGAAAGCATGTAAAATACCAAATACGGCACTAAGCCTACGGTTTGTTGCAATAACGCGTAAAAAATTACCAATAACCTGACCTGCGTTTTTATCAGCAAATTTGATGTTTGCACAAACAGATTGCATCACCTTAATTTGCTCTTTAACTGAAAAGAATGGACTAAGCACAAAGCGTTTTAAATCTTTATTTTGCTCCAAAACAAGCAAAAGATCTTCCACTGCCTTTTCAACCTTTTCAACGTTTCCAGCTTCTTGAACGCAATCAAAAAGCGCTTGCGCATAGCGTTGATCTACCAACGGCAGCGGTATGAGAGAAAATGAATCCGACACGAAATACCGCCTCTTTCCCTTGAGCGACTCTCTGATAGTTATCAGATGAAATGAAACAGACATTCTCAATCTTAAGAATCTTCTTCTTAAAACCTAGAACAAAAACTTCTTGGTTTCTAGCATAGACATAGCCGACTCGCAACACCACAAATCGCTGCTTTTTAAAAATTTTAATAAAATATTCAAAATATTTTTGAAAAGAATTTTTTTTAGATATACAGGATGGCATCACAGTTTTTTTATGCCTCTTTTTGACATTCTCTGAGCGATTTTTTCACTCTCTTTGATTTTGCTTCAAATGCTCTTGCCACCATAACAAAACACTTCTTCTCTAAAAAACACTTCCTTTATCACCTCAAGACCTTTAACGAAATGCGAATGCGACTGAAAAAGTCTATTATTGCAAACTGCTAAGAAAGAAAAAATAATGAATATCCTCCTAAAAATTAAAGAAAAAATTGATCTTATTTCTTCAAATACCCACTCCTTTTAAAAAATTTCACCAAGTATATTTTCTTGTAAACACACTCTTTAAGCATACAATGCATTGATTTATAATGATAATGTATCATTTTTCATACCAGATGAGCCCCAAACATCGAAAGATTCTCTTATTTCAAATCTTTCTATCAAAATCACTCCCTTGCTCCATCACAAACAAAAAAGGAAATGATTAAAGAAAAAACACCTCGTATAAACGCTCTCAAGTACCAAGAGCTTTCGTAATCCTAAAAGCTAAATAATAAATGGCGCCATTTTATACCTTTATGAAATAAAGGTGGGGAGCCTTAACGCGGTTTTTTCATTCATGAAAGCTTTTACATTCTACATTCGAGAAACATCGTAAAATGAATTCGAGCATGCTGAGAAACATTTGTTTAAAAAGCATATGAATACAGTAATACAATAGATGTTCTGTAATATTCCGTTTTGGGCGTTCTGCTTTACATGAAAAATGTGCCCCCATTAGAGAACGAAAGTAACAAAAGCATGAAGCAATGGATAATCTCCATTTCACGACAGCGCCCATAAATGCTATAATGGTAGCTCCATTGAGCAGCCTCATCTTTACACTTATGAAAGAACAAGCCGGCACCATCACATACTTTGCCATCTCCCAATTTTACGACAGCCCTTAACACTTGAGATGATGAGGTATTTTAGTCCTTTCTTATATAGTTTCACTCGACACAGTCTCCCCCATCTGTAACATGCAAACGAATGGTTTTGATTGATCAATATAAACAGATTTGAAATAAGAGAATCCTACAATAGTTGAGATTCTAAAGTGAATAACGGCATATTATCACTATAAATCAATATGTTATTATTTATAAAATTATAATTATGGGCGCTTTTGAAAATTCTAGAGCCATAAATAAGGACGACAACGATAAATGCTCATTTTAACCTTTACGCTCCCAAATGAGTCTGTGTGCTCGTCAAAGATAAATAAAATAGATATATGCAATACTCTCGCCCTAATCTAGCATACAAAAGCAGGTACGACTCGTACAGCACTAATACATCTTATGAACGCTGCTTCATAAGGTTTTAAGGTAAAACAACATCAAAAACACGACCTTCATTAAGCCCACATAGCTTCACTTTATATGGCACTATATTGCACTGATTTTAGAAAAAGCATAAATCAATATCAATTTGAACCCGAATAGAATTGGATATTTTGGGGTGTACAGCTAAGCATTTTCAGCCCCTATAATCAGCCATTATAAAAAGAATCCGCCTATCAAAAGGGTACTGTCCCTAAAACAAAAAAGGAGTAAAAGCCGAAATGATAGCGCCCTCGAATAAGAGAGGCACTTCTGCTGGTCCCATAACAAAGATATTTTTTCCCGTGTCTCTACTTAATGCAATGCACATGCATCATATTCTGCTGCTTGGACGCTTATTCTGAATAGATAATATTAAAGTAAAGCACCCTAAGCTAAAGAGACCTTCACTTTATGCGAGACTGGTTTTAGAAAAAACTTTGCGGATCAATATCAATTTGAACCCGAACGGAACTGGGCATTTTGGGTGTACCGCTAAGCATTGCGCGTATAAACCCTTGTATATCAAAAGAGCGCTGTCCTTGCAGCAAAAGCCGAAAACGATAACGCCCCCGAACTAGAGCCAAAGGCGCTTCTGCTGGTCCCATAACCGAGATATTTTTCTCCCGTGGCGCTGCTTGACGCAATGCGCGCGCATAATGTTCTGCTGCTTGGCGCTGTTGTGCAGATACAATCAAAGAGGCAAGTCGCCCATAGGGAGGCAAATGATAATGCTGACGCGCTGCAATCTCACGTGTGTAAAAATCTTCTGGCTGGCATGAAAGTAAGGCTTTGATAACCGGATGATCTGGTTGATAAGTTTGCAATAATCCTAAACTTTCCAATCCCTCACGCCCTGCTCTTCCGGTAACTTGGGAAAGCAGCTGGTAGGTACGTTCACTTGCGCGTAAATCGCCATTGGCAAGACCAAGATCAGCATCAATAACGCCAACCAGAGAGAGCTTGGGAAAATGATGTCCTTTAGCGACCAACTGTGTTCCAATAATAATGTCCACATCGCCATTTGCAATAGCTTGTAATTCGCTTCGCAATTGCCCAATCCCTCCTTTGAGATCTGTTGAAAGAATCAATGATCGCGCTTGAGGAAAAAGCATTTGTGTTTCTTCTGCAATTCTTTCCACACCCGGTCCACAAGCCACGAGATGATCTAATGTCCCACATTCAGGACAGGCTTGAGGAAGTGGTTCATGATATCCACAATGATGACATTTCAATTGCCCTTGCGCACGATGTTCGACCAACCAACTTGAACAATCAGTACAATGAAAACGATGTCCGCAAATTCGGCATAAAGTTAAAGGTGCATAACCACGACGATTAAGAAAAAGAAGAGCTTGTTCGCCCTTATCAAGCGTTTGCTTTAAAGCCCTTTCAAGAGCAAAGGAAATAAAGCGCCCCTTTTGCACCCCTCCTTGGCGCATATCAACCACCCGCAACTGTGGAAGTGCTACTTCTTTAAAACGGGAAGGTAAATGCACCTTTTGATAACGCCCTTTTAAAACATTGGCTTGGCTTTCAATCGACGGTGTAGCTGAAGATAAAATAACAGGAAAATGCTCAAAAGAGCCCCGTGCAACAGCCATATCACGCGCATGGTAAAAAATGCGCTCTTCTTGTTTATAAGCGCTATCATGTTCTTCATCAACAACAATCAAGCCAAGCTCATGAAAGGGAAGAAAAAGCGCTGAACGAGCCCCCGCAACGACACGCACCCGCCCTTCTGCAACTTGCCGCCAAACACGTTCTCTACGACGTGGCGTCAAATCAGAATGCCATTCTGCTGCCGCAGCTCCAAAGCGTGCATAAAAACGATCTAAAAACTGCTGTGTTAAAGCAATTTCCGGCAATAAAATTAAAACCTGCTTGCCCCCTTTGAAGGCTTGAGCGACCGCTTCAAAATAAACCTCCGTCTTTCCTGATCCCGTAACACCATCAAGCAAAAAAACTTGAAACTGAGAAGATAAAACACCTTCCCGCAACATTGTTGCTGCTTCATTTTGCGCTCCCTGCAACTGAGGAGGACAAAAGTCAGGATCAGGCATTGCCACAAGATCAGGAGCAGGAACTATAATATCTTCAAAAACCCCTAGCGCTTTTAAACCTTCAACAACAGAAACCGAAGTTCCAGCCGCATGCGCAAGACCAGAACGTGTCCATATCTTCTCATTACGCACCAATTCCAAAACCCGTGATCGCGCTGGTGTGAGACGTTCTACATTTCCACCACAATATCGCAAACCCAGCATCTGCGCTTCCGGCTCTAAAGCAGCCGGTACAGACAAAACCAATCGCGCCACAAGACCAAAAGGCGCCATTGTATAGCGACTAACAAAACGCAAAAATGTGATCATTTCTGCCTTTAATGGGGGACAATCAAAAACATGAAGCAGAGAGCGTAATTTTTCACGCGCCACCGAACCAGACCTTTGCCCATCGGCTGCCTTCTCTCCAACATCCACAACAAAACCGCAAAGCTCACGCCCCATCACCGGAACCCGAACAAAGGAACCAACATTCACCTCCATAGAAGAGGGAACTTTATAACTATAAGCGTGAGCAACAGGAAGAGGAACCAATACAGATACAATCTCTTCCTCTATCACGTTTGAATGCATCTTTTAAACCAATCTACGACCTCTTGAGCACCAACAGGTCTACACCTTATCTTTAAACACTCTTATAAAATTCATTGCAGGATTCAATCTCTCCCCCCTATCACAACACTTTTCTCACAAAAATTCTTTTTAATATTCATTTCATCACCAAAGTGCCAATAAAAGAACAAATCTCATCGTCTATAATAAAAAACTCTATAGCAAAAAAACCAGCGCCATTCTTCTGTGCAAATAAAGCTCATCACTATAAGCATTCAACATGATATTGTAAGTGCGCTCTTCAACAAAGCGATCCCATAGTGTAACTTTTTCCCAACACACACGTTTATTTTTTTACCGCCTCATATCTCAATTTATCTTCAACAAACTGATTTATAAAGATATAATCATCATTTTACCTATTGTAATAAAACCCTCAATACGATGAATTTTTCTCATTTCAACCCCATCGAGGAACATTTGTAAATCCTTATTAATGAGAGAGTCTCCCATGGTTTTAATTACAGGGAGAATAATATCGCAAATGGAACCGTTACAATATTCACCTTGGCTTTGTGCCAAAACGTGGAAACACGTGCGTACATCTTTCAGCTTGATTGAGAATCAAGCAACAATACAAATAGCACAAAAGCGTATTGTTGAAGAATGGGTAACACAGAATAAATCAATGTATTGACCATAAAAAAACACTTCATGTGTAAAATTTACATGCCTTCTTCAATGGTGTTTTACGATAAAATAAATCCATTCACTTCTATCAAAAATGAGGTTAAACGTACCCCCCTGAAAAAAGGAGGTATCTTATGATGCACTCTCAAATATCAAGAGCAATCGCAAATAGGAAATGAGCAAAGTGTGTGATAATGCTAGCTTATTTTCATAAATATAAAAATATCGCTACGCAAAGATTCCAATACGCAAAAATGTTGGTACACAATAAACCCTATGCCTTATTACAAGCAACGATATAAAATGGGTACGGAAACAATAAGTAATATTTCTTTACCGAAAACGGGTACATGGTTAACATCATAGCATTCTTGTTCTTTACACAAAGAGTAATTCTTTCTCTTGCTTTTGCAGTCAACAATAGCGCATAACAAAAAATAGGATAAAAGCTAAAAAGAAGAGGTTAGATATGAAGTTTTTTGTGGATAGCGCCAATATCGAAGAAATCCAAGAGTTACAGAATTTAAGCCTTGTAGATGGTGTCACCACCAATCCCTCTCTTATCCTAAAATCAGGACGCAATATTCTTGATGTCACAAAAGAAATTTGTGCTCTCATTAGCGGACCTGTTTCTGCTGAAGTTGCAGCAACGGAATTTGAAAGCATCATGAAAGAAGCGGCTGTTTTAGCAAAGATTGCCGACAATATTTGTATCAAACTTCCTTTAACACTCGATGGATTAAAAGCCTGTAAAGCCCTCACAAAAGAAGGACTAAAAACCAATCTTACACTTTGCTTTTCTGCCAATCAAGCCTTACTTGCAGCCAAAGCAGGCGCAACATTTGTTTCGCCTTTTATTGGTAGACTAGATGATTGCGGAAATGATGGAAGTGAACTGCTTCATGAAATTCGCACAATTTATGATAACTATAACTTTGAAACACAAATCTTGGCCGCTTCAATCCGCACCGTTAATCATGTCAAAGAAGCAGCACTCAGTGGTGCTGACGTTGCAACAGTTCCACCAGCAATCTTAAAAGCACTGGTCAAACACCCTCTCACTGATAAAGGGTTGCAAATATTTCTCAACGACTGGAAAAAAACAGGACAAAATATTGCTTAATATCTAGAATTTTTATTGGAAAGATCTTTTGAAAGTAACAAAAAAATCTGTTCAGCCAACTCTTCAGCAACCCGTTTTTTTGCATCTTCTTCTGCTTGCATCGTTGCATATTCTTGACGAAGTCGGTCAAAAGATGCATTCATCATTGCTGTTCCTTTTGCAACAAGAGTATTTTTCATATCCTGCAAAGTATAAGAAGCTCTGCTCATAACAGTTCCAACAGAAGGTCGTCCTTTTCGTTTTTTCTCGAAATCAACCTCTATCTGCATAGATTCTCTTGTAGATACAGATATCTGCAATGCCAATCGATAAGCAGGTAGAGAAGGTTTACCACCATTTCCATACAAAAGAAACAGCAGATGATTGCGCACCATTTGACCAAAACGATCCGAAGGCTCTTCCACAACAATAGAAGCAAGCTTTTGCGCAAGCCCCAAAGAAGCTTGCCCAGAAACAGGCTTCCCATAAGAAGCAGAATCCCCATAAGAAGCAGAATTCATTGTCATTGCACTCTGCAACTCTTGACGATAAAGCGGTTCAACTTTGCATCCACACAACAGTGTGAATACGCCAGCTAAAACGACAAGAATAAAACTTTTAAAAAACGACATTCACAATCCTTTGTGGAACAATAATGATTTTTTTCACAGGCTTTTCAACCAGCTGTGCCTTTACAAAATCTAAAGCCAAAACCGCTTCTTTAATCATCGTTTCATTTGCTGTTGCTGCAACGCTCACCTCACCGCGTTTTTTACCATTAATTTGTACTGGCAAAGTATAGCATTCCGCAACGGTTAACGCGCTGTCATAAACAGGCCAAGCAAGCGCAGACATTAAAGTTTTTCCCCCTAAAGCAGCATGACATTCTTCTGCTAAATGAGGCATCATCGGTGCAATCATGGCAAGAAAAAAATCCATGGCTTGACGTAAAGAAGCTTTCATTTCATCGTCAACACTTGCTATCTTGTTGAACAACGGTGCCATAATATTCAAGAATTCATAAAGGCGTGCAATAGCCCGATTAAAAGCAAATTTTTCCAAATCATCTTCTACAGCGCAAAGCGTACGATGTGCAACCTTTGAGAGTTCCAAAGCTGCCCCCTGATGCCCTGCACAAGGCGCCACATCCTTTAAAACAGAAGCGCTCAAAGCCACACAACGCCAAACACGCTGTACAAAGCGATGAGCTCCTTCAACACCAGATTCTGTCCAGATGACATCCCGATCAGGGGGAGAATCTGACAACACAAACCAACGCACAGTATCAGCGCCATAGGATGCGATAATATCATCAGGATCAACGACATTCTTTTTGGATTTCGACATTTTTTCAATCGAACCAATCATCACTTCACTTTGATCAGTCAATTTATAAGCCTGTCGTTTTCCATCCTTTTCAACAATGGAAATTTCTACTGGAGAAACCCACCCTTGATCATCCCGATAGGTTTCATGAACCACCATACCCTGGGTAAAAAGCCCCTTAAAAGGCTCATCAACAGTCACATGACCAATCAATTTCATGGCACGCATAAAAAAGCGTGCATAGAGAAGATGAAGAATGGCATGCTCAATTCCACCAATATATTGTTGCACAGGCAACCATTCAGAGATTGCTTGTTTGTCGACAGGTTCCTGCGCAAAAGGAGCCGTAAAGCGTGCATAATACCAAGAAGAGTCAACAAATGTATCCATGGTATCGGTTTCACGTTTGGCAGGTTGACCACAGGAAGGACAAGTAACATTCTGCCATGTTTCATGCCGTGCAAGAGGATTTCCAGGCTGATCAAAAGTAACATCATCAGGCAACACAACCGGTAAATCAGTACGCGGCACAGGAATCACTCCGCAAGATGTACAATGGATCATCGGAATGGGGCACCCCCAATAACGTTGCCGCGAAATCCCCCAATCACGCAAACGAAATTGCACTGTTTTTTTCCCTTGCGGTTGCCCATTGAGCATTTGTTTCTCAAGCCTTTTGGCTGCTTCTTCAAAAGCTTGTTGAGGTGTCAAACCATCCAAAAAGCTGGAGTTAATCATCACACCATCACCCGTATAAGGTGTGTCAGCAATGACAAAATCTTCTGCTTGCTCTCCTTTTGGTAAAACCACCGGTTTTATTGGAAGATCATATTTACGCGCAAAATCGAAATCTCTCTGATCATGAGCCGGACAACCAAAAACAACCCCTGTTCCATAATCCATGAGCACAAAATTCGCGATATAAACAGGAATATGTACTGTTGAATCAAAAGGATGAACTGCCAAAAGAGGCGTAAGAAATCCTTGTTTTTCAGCTGTTTCAAGTGCTGCCGTTGTCGTTCCACCACACCAACAGTTTTCGATAAAAGCACTCAACGCTTTATCTTTCTTTGCCAAAGCTTGTGCAATGGGATGATCAACAGACAGAGCTAAAAAAGAGGCGCCAAAAAGTGTATCAGGACGTGTTGAATAACAAACAACCTCATTAAATGTCTCACAAACATCATCAACACCACTTGCATCATCAGCATCCGCACTCGACTTTAAAGCCCAACGAATCAGTAAACCTTGCGATTTTCCAATCCAATTTTTTTGCATAGTGCGAACTTTTTCAGGCCACTGCTCCAGCTCTTCAAGCCCAGCCAAGAGCTCTTCACTAAAGTCGCTAATTTTGAAAAACCACTGCGTCAATTCACGCTGTTCCACCAACGCACCAGAACGCCATCCCCGCCCATCAACAACCTGCTCATTTGCCAAAACGGTGTGGTCAACAGGATCCCAATTCACCTTAGCCACTTTACGCGCAACCAAACCCTTTTGATAGAAATCAAGGAACAACATTTGTTGACGATGGTAATATTCCACATCACAAGTCGCAAATTCACGTGTCCAATCTAGTGAGAGCCCTAATTGCTTTAATTGCCCGCGCATCACAGCAATATTCTGATAGGTCCAAGTTTTAGGATGCACTTTACTTTGCAGAGCAGCATTTTCAGCCGGCATACCAAAAGCATCCCAGCCCATAGGATGAAGCACATTAAAACCCTTTGCCCTTTTATAGCGTGCCACCACATCCCCCATGGCATAATTGCGCACATGCCCCATGTGAATGCGGCCTGACGGATAAGGAAACATTTCTAAAACATAATATTTTTCACGAGCATCTTCTTGAACAGTCTGAAAAATTTTCTTTTCATCCCAAATTTCTTGCCATTTTTTTTCTCTCGCACGTGGATTATAGCGTTCGCCTATATTATAATGTCCAATCGTCATTCCCATTATACTCTTTTAATAAAACAGAACCAAAAACTTGTTTTATTATGCTTGATCATGGATTAACCTCATCGTCAACATTTTCGTGAAATTTTTTCCTAAGTATTTTATAAAACTTTTAAAAAAACGACCAACTCTTGAACAAAAAAGGTAAAGCACAAAAATATGAATACACAAACACCCCTCGATGCCTCTTCCATTGAAGCATGGCAAAACCTTCAAAAAGACATTGCTGAAACATGCCAAGAGTTACAACGCCCTGTAGAAGAAATTGAACTTATCGCTGTTTCAAAAACTGTTTCTGCCACTGATATACGTCCCCTTTTACAAGCAGGCCAATCTTTGTTTGCAGAAAACCGCGTACAAGAAGCAGCACAAAAATGGCCTGCTTTACGTCAACAATTTGAAAATATTAAACTTCATCTCATCGGTCCCCTACAATCAAATAAAGCCGCCGAAGCTATCAAAATTTTTGATGTCATTCAAACGGTTGATCGTGAAAAAATAGCCAAAATTTTATCCGAAGAAATGCAAAAACAAAAAAGGCATCTTCCTTGCTATGTTCAAGTTAACATTGGCTTAGAACCGCAAAAAAGTGGTGTTGCACCGCAAGAAGTAATCCCTTTTGTCAACCAATGCAAAAACAACTATGGACTTGATATCATCGGTCTTATGGGTATCCCCCCTGTCGATGAAAACCCCGGACCCTATTTCGCGCTCTTAGCAAAATTAGCAAAACAAGCAGATCTTCCAAAGCTTTCCATGGGTATGTCCAGTGACTTCAAAACCGCTCTACAGTTTGGCTCTAACGTCCTTCGCATTGGCTCTGCTTTATTTGGAAAACGCCCTGTGTAAAGCAATTTCCCCTCATATAAATTCCCATTGAAAATTCTACGAACAAGCCAAAAACAGCAGAAATGAGAAAAAATATTTTCTTCAATATCAATAAAAGAGCAATTCTAGCAAAAAAGATTCCAGTCCCTCTTTCATCCTGTTAGCAAAATAAGCAAAAAAGCTGGTCTTCTCAAATTTCTCACCGGCACATCCACAACACATACAATAGCTTCAAGATAGCATTGCAATTTGGCTCTCATATTCTCGCACATTGGCTCTACTTCACCTCCCCTCTGACCGCCTCTCCAGCAAAAGCAACGTAAAAAAATAAATCCTTAATATAAAGGCAAAATGATAAGAGAGGCGTTGCGCATGAATGAAAAACTATCGCGAAATAAATAATTGCAAAAGAATATTCAATACGATTATCGCAATGATTTCCATTAAAAATCATGAATTCTCTTAAACTTCTCCAACACGCGTAAACAATTTCCCCACATGCCAATGGCGTAAAGCAGGCAAAAAGAGGCTTATGGCTGCATAATACAGTAACAAAACTCTTTCATGTAAGTCACTTGAGCAGAGTAAACATCTCAAATGCACAATAGAGCATCAAGAGCCGCGCTAAACAACATATGAATAGCAATCCTATAAGGTCAACGATAGCATAGAGGCTTTCTATGCTCTACAAAGCGTAACATACGGTCAATATTCGCCTGAAAAATAAAAGAACGAATCCCGTTCATATGCACATAATACATGCAGGCAAAACAATGGCAATGAGATCGATCCCAATAACGATATTTCTTTATCGTTCTCATAAACAAAGAGAAAAACACCAATTTTTTTCAGATGCACATTTTTCTAAATTTAAACTTTAATTAAGAAAAAATATGGTGCTATTTCTTGCATTTTAAAATATTGCAAATAATATTGTCATATTATAAAGAATAATATTTCATATATACATAATATAGTTATTATTTATACAGTATTTTATTGCCATTTTTAAAATTTATATTTTACAGTTCTCTAAAGTGCATGACACCAATTTGAAATGTATCATTATAATACTATTTTAATATAGCTAATTAAGAAGAATTAATATGTTTGGTTCATTCAACACATTCGGTCATATGGTGACAAAGCCTTCTTTTGGTCATTCGCACAATTCAAGACCTACTCATGGAAATGCATGTAGTCCTGGTGCTTTTATGTCTCACATGAATGCACGTGGCAGGGAAGTAGGAGTTCCGGCAGGAGTAATTGGTGCAATTCAAGGTGGTATAACTGGGGGACCAGTGAGTGCATTTACAGGTGGAATGGGAGCTTTGTCATTGGGATACATAGGAGGCGCTACTTGGGGACTTATAGAAAAAGGTCGTGAGTGTTGGTTCTAATTTATAGAGAATAGCTTAAAGATATATCTGAAATTAATAGTTTTGTAAGTATATTTGAAAGAATATACCAAAGTTAAATATCTACATCTATGGATAAAATATTTTTCATGGATATCTATTGTGAATCACATCTTATAATCAGGATTTTGTTATAATGGATATTCATTATGAAGTTGTAAGAATGTTTTGCATGTTAATTATAATTACTCCTATAATTGCCATTTCTTTTAAAATATTCAATGGCGTAGGTTGGAGATTGTCTATTATAATGGCATTATCGTCATTTATTATGTTCTTTATTTCTAATTTTTTGCGTAGATATTTTGGTTTATATTAATATTTATTGGATGAGTCCTAAGCACGCTGAATAAAGTAGCAACGATACTATTAATGAGAAATTATCATTTATAATCACAGATTTTACTCATAAAATTATTGAATCGCTTATAGCAACGTTTTTTTCTGGTTTATTATAAGTTTATTTATTACAATTGGGAAGATTTTCTAAAAAAGTCATTATTAATAAACTGTACATTCTTTCTTATGAGTCTTTTATTTAACGATGTTGGTTTATATCAACTTATAAAAAATATTTTATAATAGACATTTTTAAAATGTCTTAGTGTGTTTATAAAAGGCTCTATACCGCAATAGGTTTTGCCACATTTGAGTATCCTAAAAGCATAGAATACCCTCTTTAATATCATCACATCAGATTTTAAAAATTGACTATTCCAATCTTTGTCATTTAGTCTAACCTCACAATGAAAAGCTTTAGGGACGACTCTGCCACAAATATAAAAATACAATGGCTGATTTTTCTAAAAAATAAAAAGAGGGAAGTATGACTGAAAAAATCTATCCAGTATCAGAAGAGATCAAAAAAAATACTTTACTCGATGAGAAAACTTATCAACAATGGTATCGAGAAAGCATCAATGATCCAGAAAGCTTCTGGGCCAAACATGGCCAATGCATTGAATGGTTTAAACCTTTTACAAAAGTAAAAAACACTTCTTTTAACGGAGATGTCTCCATAAAATGGTACGAAGATGGGATAACAAATGTTGCCTATAATTGCATTGATCGCCACCTGAAAACCCATGGAAATCACATTGCGCTGATTTGGGAGGGGGATAATCCTTATCATGATAAAAAAATAACCTATAACGAGCTTTATGAACATGTTTGTCGTTTTGCCAATCTTTTGAAAAGTCGTGGCATTAAGAAAGGCGATAAAGTAACCATTTATCTTCCCATGATACCCGAAGCAGCCTATGCTATGCTCGCGTGTGCCCGCATTGGTGCTGTTCATTCGGTTATCTTTGCTGGCTTTTCTGCAGAGGCAATAGCAGGACGCCTTGTTGACTGCGAATCAACCTTCATCATTACCGCTGATCACGGCTTGCGTGGCGGCAAACGGATCAACTTAAAAGACAATGTTGATCATGCTATTGAGATAGCAGCACGCCAAAACGTGCATGTAGACCAAGTCATGGTTATACGGCGGACTTGTGGACCCATTCAATGGATAGAGGGGCGTGATTTTTGGTACCACGAAGAGATAACTCATGCCAAAACAGATTGCCCACCAGAACCAATGAACGCTGAAGATCCACTTTTTATTCTTTATACTTCAGGCTCCACCGGCACCCCCAAAGGCGTTTTGCATACCACAGCGGGCTATCTTGTTTATGCCGCGATGACACATCAATACGTTTTTGATTACCACCCCGATGAAGTTTACTGGTGTACAGCTGATATTGGTTGGATTACCGGTCATTCTTACTTGGTTTATGGACCTTTATGCAATGGTGCGACTACTTTAATGTTTGAAGGCACACCAACCTTTCCTGACAAAGGAAGATTTTGGCAAATTGTCGACAAGCATCAAGTCAATACACTCTATACCGCACCAACAGCTATCCGCGCCTTAATGGGAGCAGGAAATTCGTTTGTTGAACACTCAAACAGGACATCGTTGCGTCTTTTAGGCACGGTAGGAGAACCGATTAACCCAGAAGCATGGGAATGGTTTTATCATACTGTTGGAAATGACCGTTGTCCGATTCTCGATACATGGTGGCAAACGGAAACAGGAGGGCATATGATCACACCCTTGCCTGGTGCAACCCCCCTCAAAGCAGGATCAGCCACACGTCCTTTTTTTGGTGTTCAACCCCAAATTGTTGATGCCCAAGGCAATATTTTAGAAGGTGAAGCAGAAGGCAATCTTTGTATCAGTGATTCATGGCCAGGACAAATGCGCACGCTTTATAAAGATCATGAGCGCTTTATTCAAACTTATTTTTCCTCTTATAAAGGAAGATATTTTACAGGCGATGGTTGTAGGCGCGATAGTGACGGCTATTACTGGATTACAGGGCGGGTTGATGACATTCTCAATGTCTCGGGGCACAGGTTAGGAACTGCTGAAATTGAATCAGCCCTTGTTTCTCATCCCGCTGTATCAGAAGCAGCCATTGTGGGTTACCCGCATCCCATTAAAGGACAAGGAATTTATAGTTTTATCACCTTAATGGAAGGGACAGCTCCAAATGAAGAGTTGCAAAAAGAGCTTATTAAACATGTAAGACAAGAAATAGGCTCCATTGCCATATTGGATAAAATTCAATTTGCCCCACAGCTTCCCAAAACGCGATCAGGAAAAATTATGAGACGTATTTTACGAAAAATCGCCGAAAACGATTTTGATACTCTCGGAGATATCTCAACTCTTGCCGAACCACAAGTTGTTGAAGATCTGATTGCTAACCGACAAAATTAAAGAACCCACGAAGAAATATAACATACGGTGGTTTTTGTTTTTCTGCTAAAATTATCCTAGCATTGTTACGAAAACCACCGATGAGAATAAAAAACAAAACAATTCATGGGAAGCTCAACAACTCTAACAACAAACGCCTTTCTTCATAACAAATCAGAAACAATTGAAGAAAAAACTTCAAGGTTGGAAGATGTCAAGATTGGAATATGAATACAGATAAGAATAAGAAAGTGAGATAAAAAGAGCAACATAGCTTTTTAAAATTGCCCAGTACCCCCTCAATGCAAAAAAGCCTCTGAGAAAGAAGGAAAAATAGTTCTGATGTTTATGCTAGAATCACTTTGAAATTCCTGCTAAAATCATAAATAAAGCTAAAAAGAGAAAGTATAAGTGATAATATTTTTGAGCAAAAATATTTATCTATAACGAGGGTGTATAAAAAATATTGAAAACCATGAAATCTAAAATAACCAAGCTTACAACAAAAATCTAAAGCAATGAAAGTAAGAGTTCTTAGAATAAATGATGCAATATAAAATCAGGAGTAATAATAAAAAGTGATTCATTTTGAAAATGTCGGTCTACGCTATGGAATGGGACCTGAGGTCCTTCGTGATATTAGCTTTCATATTCCTCCTGGATCATTTCAATTTCTCACTGGCGCCTCTGGAGCAGGGAAAACGTCGTTGATGCGTCTTATGTTTTTGGCACTCAAACCCACCCGCGGTCATATTGATTTATTTGGAACAGACACAGCGTTACTCAAACGCCAAGAGCTCCCTGCGCTGCGACAACGTATCGGTGTTGTTTTTCAAGATTTTCGTTTACTCGACCACATGACCACTTATGAAAATGTCTCCTTACCTTTACGCATTAAAGGACAAGAAGAAGCAACCTATCGCAGTGAAGTGGAAGATCTTCTCTGTTGGGTAGGCCTTGGAGATCATATTCATGTTTTACCACCAGTTCTTTCCGGCGGAGAAAAACAAAGGGTAGCCATTGCACGCGCGCTCATTGATCAACCTGAAATTCTACTTGCCGATGAACCTACTGGAAATGTCGATCCGCCCTTAGCAAAACGCCTACTGCGTTTGTTTATTGAATTAAATCGTTTTGGAACAGCTGTTATCATTGCTACCCATGATATTGCCTTAATGGAACAAGTTGCAGCACGACGTATGCTTCTCCATAACGGACGGATGACGATTCATGAATAAGTCTTTCCCCATTTTTACAAGCAATAAAAAAAATACAACAGCGATTATTCCCAGTGGCAATATTTCTGGAAAAGCATTGGTTGCCGTGATTGCTATTATGACGTTTCTTTCAAGCCTCACCTTAATCGGTGTTGATTTAGTCCAACGTGCCGCCCAAAATTGGAGTAATCAGATTAGCTATGAAGCAACAATACAAATACGCCCCATAGACAATGTTGATATCAACAAAGCACTCCGTGATGCCGTACAATTGGTTAAAACATTTTCTGGTGTACAAGATGCAAAAATTGTTGACCAAAAAGCTACCGAAAAGTTACTGGAACCATGGCTTGGAACAGGCTTTAATGTCAATGAACTACCCCTTCCCCGCCTTATCATTGTGACCCTGAAAGAGGATGAAAAAATCAATTTTGCAGCCATTAATCACGCCATTAAAACCCAAATTCCAGGAGGTCAATTTGATGATCACCGTGTTTGGGTCCATCGTTTTGCAACCATGGCACACACCACTGTTTTCATTGGTTTTTCAATTTTAGCATTGGTTCTAGGCTCTCTTATTCTTACCATCATTTTTACCACCCGCAATGCATTGGCAGAAAATGCGCATATTATCAATGTCTTATATTTCCTTGGTACTGAAACTATTTTCATTGCCCGCCAATTTGACTGGCATTTTTTTAAAACTGCACTGCGTGGTGCTTTATATGGTGGTCTCACAAGCATATTTCTGTTTTTAGCCTTTTGTCTCTGGACGAATTATAACTTGGGAAGAGTGGAAGCTAGCCAAGTAACAGCTTTGTTTGGACATATTTCCATAAGTTCCGTTCCTTACGGAAAAATCATTTTTCTTATTATTTTCGTTTCTTTTCTTACCACTCTTACAAACCGCATGACTATTTTAGCGCAACTGAAAAAAATCGATCAATGTGAAAATGGTTTATTTTAATTTTATGACTTACCACTCCTACCGTTCCAACTCGTTGAGGCAAAACAATTTAGAGCGTCCTCTTCCAAAACGACCCCACTATCGTTGGTCTGTGTGCTTTTTATTTCGCTATTTTCCACCGACAACACTTACTCTTGCAATCATTGTTTTCATTTTCTGGGGCGGTTTTATTGTTTTTTCTGAAAAAACTGAACGACTTTCTCCCCCAAAGCCTCTCCCCAAAGCTGATGCCATCATTGTACTGACAGGCGGAGAAAACCGAATAGAGACAGGACTTCATCTCTTACAAAAGGGGCTTGGTTCACGACTCCTTATCAGTGGCGTAAACACCACAACCAATCTGAAAGGTTTCATGCATAACAGGCATATTACCCCACGGCTTGTCTCCTGTTGTATTGACATTGGGCATCAAGCGATTAACACCAGAGGGAACGCCAAAGAAAGTGCTGCTTGGATCAAAAAACACCACTATAAAACCCTTTATATCGTCACCCATGATTACCATATGTGGCGCTCAATGCGAGAACTTAAGTATTTAATGCCTGATATCCATTTCATTGCTTATCCTGTTAAAAAGAGCAATGCTGAAAGCGCAATACAACAGATCAATCAAATCCGCATTCTCATATTCCAATATATTAAAACGCTCCAAGTCTATATCAGAACCGCATTCTAATCTTTATCCTTCTGACTTTTTTAAAAACCTTGCCACCCACGAACCGCTTCATACCGTTCTTTCCATAGCCTTCCACACGAGGTTGCCTCTATAAAAGCTCGACAGAGCTACCCTCATATAACACAGAATACCCCATACACGTATCACTGTATTGCACATTCACCCAAAGACATTTCTCACATCCCAAACATATCTCACAGCACGGGATCTGTACATGCCATCTCAATATATAAGCTCTTGTAAATAGAGCGCCCAGACAACTATAAGATCTCCCGACTTGTTATAGAGATCTATTTATACCACCCTCTTTACGCTTCATAAAAAATGCAAACCACCCCATCCTATATTTTACCGCCCCCAATATTACGATAGCTCTTACGCCACTTGGGATGATTGGTAAGAGACATGCTTTACGCCTTTTTTAAACACGAGCATACCAACCTCGTATGGTATACAAAGAAGTAATTTTAATAGATTTAAAATAAGAAAATTTATGATACTTAGATTTCTCATTCAACAGAGTGAAGGTTAAACTATCATTATAAACCAATATATTAGTAACAATCTCTTCATTCAACAAAGCATCTTCATAAGAGCATTTTAGATCACAGATAGGAATAAGCTCAAAACGCACACCACCACGAACATCCCACGTTCTTTATCGCAATCTTTTTTGAAATCATTTCCCACTAAAAACACTTTTTGTTTGGCTGCCTCCCCAAAAAAGAACGAAAATTTTTAAACTCTAGCGATCTGTAAACAATAACAATCCAGCTTCTTGTCTAACGCGTTCTCCCTGCTCACTTCCAATCACCCCTGCTCAAAGGACAGATTTCATGAGAGTTGTGATTTTCTTCCAACATCTCAAAGGACGATGATTCCCATCAGCAACGGTTTGTAAACAATCCTACTTCTCTGGGCAGGTTCCTCTCAGCTTCCCCATTTATATGGTTTACTCACATAAGACTCAACGAACAAGCTCTGCTTAAAGCTATTCATCACGGTCGCTAAAGCGCATGCGTCATCATTTTATCCGTCTACTACCTAAGATGTTTTATCACATGCAACACATTGATTTATAAGGAAAGTTTATACGCTACAACTTGAATGAGAGCTCTCAATATCATCAGATTCTCTCATTTTAAATATATTCTCTGTTGAATCAATCAAAACCATTTGCTTGCACATCACAAAGGACTTGTACATCACAAGGGAAGAGAGCTTGCGTGGCGTAAAACTGTACAAAAAAGACATGCCTCTTATGGACTTGTCTCAAGTGCCAAGAGCTGTCGCAATACCCACGAGCTGGCAAGGTGTGTGATAGTGCCAGTTTGTTACAACACAGCGCTGTTTTACCGCACAATGGATAACTTAACCTTTTCAGTTTCTCTCACTTCCAATTTTGGAAGACTGCGAACAATTTTCATTGTTTCCAAGCTTACTGTAATAACCCGCTGAAACAATTCCAGAGGATAGGCCGGATTACCCACCGTTTCAACAGCATAGCGATTAGCATCATTCACAAGACCGCTCGCTTTATCCGTTTTGACAATCTGGCGCTCCATAACCCATTCAAGAGCAGACCGGCCATTGACCACATAATCATAAGCTTCAAGAGGAATATTCTGCATCGTGATATGCGCATTATAAATCACTGTGCTTTTATCAATAGCACCACGCTTACCAGCAAATTTCATCGCTTCAACACGATAGAAGCTCTTCTCATCAGAAATCATCCAAGTTCTTGGATCACCCTGTTTATAGGTAACAGGATAGGGCTCAACCTCTTCATAATTCATATGCAAATCACCAAGTTTTCGCCCCGCTGTTACAAAAGCCCAAAAATCCTCTACCTTTTTAACTGTTGGGATACGTGGCAATTGTTTAGACAAATTATGCGCATAACGAGCACGGTAATCTTCAGAATGCAAAATCCCATAAACATAATAAAACAAATCATCCTTTGTAATCATTTCACTAGGATAGGCAGCCTTAAAATATACCAACCCTTCATCCGTGAGTGCATCACGCCGCTGCAAACCAGTTTCTTTGCTTTCCTCTGCAAAATTTGCAAACAAATGAACCTGATCCCCCTCCTTATTTTTCAAGGACTCAGCATCCTCATAAACATACCGTGGAAAACACTGACCAGTATCCATTGTATGAAGATTGGATAAATAATTAGTCATCAGAACAGAAAAACCACTACTTGCTCCAACTCCTGTAATTTGTATTACCCTATTTTCAACCGCTTTTTCTAATGGAAATATACGCGACATTTGGTAAATCATTTCATTAAAAGCACGATTATAATAGAGCCACTGTCGTGTAAAAGGACGGTATGAGCTCTGAATAAGACATGTCTCTTTAAGTTCAAAAACCTTTCCTTTAGCTAACTGTTGTTTAAGTGCACGACTCCAACTGATCTTTTTGGCATCCGTGTTAACAAAATCGTCTACAGCACCTATACGTGTTTTACGATCAGAATGTGCATAAGCATTATTAAAACGCTCTACTTCACCGTTATAAAAAGCAATCATCTTGCTCATATTATTGGCTAAAGTTTCACAACTGAAATTATATGCCCAAGCATCACGACCAGTTTGTATGCCACGAGAAAACGTTTCAAAGAGTTTTTTATCACTGCCCTTCTTATCACCTAAGGCCAGAAATTTTTCAAAATCACTGTTGCGCTGATCCAACCAATCACCATGCTCATCTGGTGTAATCATCTGCCAGCCTTGTGCACGCTTGATCCCACCAACACTATTCAACCGCTGAAGTTGAGATAATTTCTCTTTTGTCGTGAAATTATCACCAATATCGTAATAGTGAATTTTGCAATGCTCCATGACATTTGGATTTTTAATAAATAGTGTCACAGCAATTCCCGTCATGCTTCCACTGCCGAAAACATTTTGCCCTTCTTGAGCACGTCCTTTGCTCATCATATTTTTGCGAATATCACCACGCAAATTGAGAACATAAATGCTTGAAAATTCTTCATTCAATTCTTTTCGTAATCCACTCGTAGAATATCCATTGATAAAACCTGAATTTGTCACAAAACCAATAACACCACAGTCTTTTATGCGATCACTTGCCCAGCGAATAGCACGAATATAACTGTCATAAAGTCCATTAACATTACTCGCTTTGGATTGAGCAGCATAAGTTTCACGAATGCGACGATCCAATTTAGGATAGCCAATATTTTTCGCATTGTCGTTTTCACTTTTTTGCCCCGAAGAATAAGGAGGGTTGCCAACAATAACACGAATATCCAGTTCCTTCTGGCGTGATCGACGTGTGCTGTTATCCACCAGCAAATCACTGATCAGGTCCTTTTCTTGCTCATAAAGCTGGAATGTATCAGTTAAACAAATTCCCTCAAAGGGAACATAATCTCCCCCCATAAGACCATGATAGGTCGTTTCAATATTAATGGCTGCAATATAATAGGCTAAAAGCACAATTTCATTGGCATGAATTTCATGACAAAATTTATGCTTCATCTCCTCTGGTTTTATCAGACCCGATTGTAAAAGCCGCGTGATAAAAGTTCCCGTTCCAGTAAAGGGATCCATGATGTGCACACCCGATGAGCCAAGCATTTGCCCAAATTCTTGCTCTAAGACATCATTGACAGAGTGCAAAATAAAATCCACAACCTCAACGGGGGTATAAACAATGCCTAGTTTTTCTACAGTACGTGGAAAAGCATAACGAAAAAACTTATCATAAAGCTCTACAATCAACCTCTGTTTTGCTTTTGGATCCGTAATGCCACTGGCGCGTAATTTTACACTTGCATAAAATTTTTCAAGATCTTTAGATTCCTTATCAAGGTTTGCCTCATCAAGCACATCAAGCATACGCTGCATAGCACGCGAGACAGGATTCTCACGTGTGAACTGATACCCTTCAAACAACACCTGAAAGACAGGACGCGTGATAATATGCTGTGCCAACATCTCAATCGCATCAGCTTCTGTAACAGCATCATTTAAATCATCACGCAGTTCTGCCACAAACCTGTCAAAGGCTTGACGCGCCTCAGTATTTGGCTCTGCTAGAATACCTGTTAAACGCGTAATATGATTCTTAGCAATTTCAGCAATGTTGCTCGCCCAATCTTCCCAATAATCACGTGTCCCACATTTCTTGACGATCTTTGCCAAAATCGCACGAGAAATTTCATCCACCGGGAAAGAAAACTCCTTGTTTAGCTGATCTGTACGAGTTAAATCATATTCCGGTGCTCCAATTCCCGGTCGTGCAGGCTGTGAGCGTAGTGGAAGATTGTCTACAACAGCTGTAACAGCCTGTAACTCAGTGCTCTGTGTGACACCAATAATCTCAATCACATTGCTAATATCTTGGCTCAGCGATGCCTTATTAATCGTCGCATCAAAACGATCATCATGCGCACGCAAAGCATTTAAAATTTGCCAAACAACCCGATATTTATCATTGTTGTTCAAAGCCTGTTCCACTGGAATCCCAGAGGGAATACCAATTGGCAAAATGACATACCCCATCTTTTTGCCCTCAGACCGACGCATCACCCGCCCAACCGCTTGCACAACATCAATCTGGCTCTTACGTGGATTTAAAAACATGATCGCATCCAGAGCCGGAACATCCACCCCCTCAGACAAACACCGTGCATTGGTCAAAATACGACAAACATCCTCACCACTATCAGCTTTCAGCCAATCAAGTAATGCACCACGATCCTTCGCATTGAAAGTGCCATCAACATGCTCAATTTCACACTTCAGAAAATGCTCTTTTTCCGTATCCTCTTTCGTATAATCAAGATATTCTCTAACAACCGCAGAAAATTCATCACGCACCAGTTCAGAACTTTCAATAGTCTTGCAAAACGCCAAAGCACGACGCATGGGGTGTGGATCAGCACCAACATCAGCCTTCAGATCTTGTTTTGTCAGCGCCTTATAACAACCAATAATCTTCGTTGCATCATCAAGAACAAGTGAAGACTTGTTATCACTAAGACGCTTCTGAACAGCGGAACTGACCAATTTTTCATCCATTGCTAAGACAATAACCTTATAATCCGTTAAAAGATCATTTTGTACTGCCCAAGAAAACCCCCGATAAAAAAGTGTTTTACCAAAAAGCTTTTCATCATCCATCGAAGCAAGAACGGCATTAACTTCATTCGCGCGACTTTTTGCGTTATCACCAAAAATACGTGGTGTCGCTGTCATATAAAGGCGCTTCTTGGCACGAATAACATCATTAGAATGCACCTTAACAAAATTGGATTCATCCTCTCCAACCAGCGTTGCCCCTGTTGTACGGTGCGCTTCATCACAAATGATAAGATCAAATGTTGGCAAACCATACTTTTTCTGAGCATCCGCAACTACCTGAATGGATTGATAGGTTGCAAACACAACGGTCATCCTATCTGCAACACTCTTACCCGCCTGTTCTGCAAGTTTAGCAGCATCTGTTGTCGCCGGAAAAGCAAGATCAAACACATCAATTTCAGCAACATCATCACTATTTTTACGACGCTTTCCCACTTGTGTATCTGAACAGACAGCAAAGGATCTCAATCCGATTTCTGCATCCGTTGTCCATTCACGGACCGTCTGTGACATCAGTGCCAAGGAAGGAACAAGAAACAGAACAAACTTGCCTTCACCCGCTAAATCCTCAGCAATTTTAAGACTGGTAAATGTCTTACCAGTACCACAAGCCATAATAAGCTTACCCCGATCTGCTTGAGCAAGCCCAGCACGCACATCACGCAACGCATCCTGCTGATGTGGACGGATTTTCTTTTTATCCTCCAACACAATTTTGCCCTGGGCTGCAAAAGTTTCCCAACGGATCGGACTTTGTTGTATATCGGAAAGATTAATCCGTATAACAGGAATATCCTGCCCCCGTATCATTGTTTCAGCGTTATCACTCCAAGCACTTTCAGTACTATCTATAATAACACGCCGCTTGAATGGAGCTTTCCCTGATGCCGAAATAAAACTATCAATATCTGCTTTTCTAATCCGATATGCTGCATCATAAAATTTACATTGGATTGCTGCAAAACCCTCTTCATTACGAATCTTTGCCACAAGATCGATACCAGTATCATGACCATCCCAACCATTTTCACGAGCCCAATCTTTAAAGGTTTGAACCTTTTCATAACATCCAGACTGAAGAGGATCATGTGTCAGATAAGCAAGAGCAAAACGCTCAAAATATGTACCTTTGTCTCGTTCGGTACGCGCTTCGTCACGATATGTCTGTAAAAGCGATTGCAGCGTCATGCTTCCACCCAACTCAAAATACTTTCAATTATCGAGTCTAGCCAAATTGGTCAATGCCTATTGTTCCACCCAAAAGACTTTAGCTTTCTCGATTTACTGAATGAACCGATATTTATAATGGAATATGTACTAAGCAAAACAAATGAATAAAGTTTTACTTATCAACAAAAGTGTAGAATCTGCTCTTCCCACATCCCTGATAAATATCATGTAATCACTTACAAGAATGTAGAGATTTGCTTCATTATTTTGGTGAGCTTTTTTTGATATTTATCTATTGAAAATAGTTTAAGCGCATATTCAGGAGGTGCTAAACGCAATTAAAGTATATCATAAAACCAATAACCAGCTACACCAATACACATAGTAATGAATACAGCAATTAACATTCCCAGCAACATGAGCCCATAAGTGTATTCATCTCGTTCTCCCTACAAAACTGGAGCTTCGTAAAAACCTATATCTCCGCCGCATAAAGCCATAAAGAATCTTAAAACCAAACGTTACCAATACCAACGCCCCTCCCTTTGCCATACAATTTGTGAGTAAAAAACAGGGCCACAAATAAACAAAAGGAAAAGAAAAACTATAGAAGACCAACCCGCCTCGTATACCCGTTCGTTTTTTTAGATATAAGCTGTTTTTCGTTTAAATTTTCTTCTTTTTTATCTTGTTTGTTAACAGATATACACTCCACTTCCACGCCTATTTTTAGGTTAAAATCCTAAAGTTATCGCGCTTTGTATTTTGTATCGCTATAAAAATACAAGGGAACTTTATTCATGATACGTTGTGTCATAAAACTTCATCCTTTAACGTTATATAAAGCATGCTCCACTTAACGAACAAAGCGTTTTCTAAAATAGAACAGCGAATAACGCTAAACTTTTCCCATCCATGTTTCGCTTCATAAACACTTCATCTAAGTAGAAAGCCTCACAACAAACATGCCCCAATTGATAAAGCTTAATCGCGTGAAAGAGCGACAACAGGGTCAAGCCGTGAAGCTTGCCGCGCTGGAGAAAAGCCAAAACAGATTCCAATGAGGGTCGAAAAAGTAAGGGATAGGATGATCGAATCAATCGTATAAACCAAGTGGATAGGCGCCTTAAACAGAAGAAATAAACCACCGATAGAAAGCCCAAACAGAATCCCCAAACCACCACCAATGACACAAACCAACACCGCTTCAATGAGAAACTGCTGCAAAATATCACTTTGGCGTGCACCAACTGCCATACGCACACCAATTTCATTGATCCGCTCAGAAACGGTGACCAGCATAATATTCATCACCCCAATACCACCTACAATCAGGGAAATCGCTGCAATTGAAGAAATTAAAAGTGTTAAGATATGTGTACTCTCCATGATACGTTCACGAAAGAATTCTGAATTTCTAATGAAAAAATCTTCTCCACCATGCCGCATAATGAGAAACCGTTTCACCATGTTTTCCGCTAAATGTGAATCGACATCATCAGAGATCCTAACAGTAATTGCACGAACTTCTGTTGTGCCAAGAAAACGCGTTTGCACTGTTGTATAGGGCAAATAAAGCTGTAATGTATTTGATGTGTTTCCATTTGCGTGATTTTGCGAATCAACAACACCAATAATACGCGCTGGAACATTACCCACGTGCACCACTTTGCCAAGGGGACTTTCATGGCTATGGGGAAAAAGAACAGACAAGGCTTCTTTTTCAATCACGAGATCAACCGCCCGATCATGCACACTTTTTTGATCAAAAAACTGTCCTTTGAAAACTTTAAGCCCCTGTGTCTGAAAAAATTGTTCTCCCACCCCAACAATGACGGCATTGACTTCAACTGCACCAAAACGCACTTTCGAGCTTGTTGAAATCTGAGGTGTTACACCAGAAACATAAGGTAACCCAGACAAGGCTTCTGCATCAGCTTCAACAAGAGTTGTTATTTTCTCTGCTTGTGGATCAGAAAAACTTTTGCCAGGTAAAATTGTTAATGTATTAGCACCCAAGCTTTTAAAATTTTCCAAAATTTTCTCTCGTGTACCATTTCCCAAAGCCACCATAGCAATAATCGCCCCAATACCGATAATCACCCCAAGCATTGTTAAAAAAGTTCGCATTCGATGTGCATTCATTGCCAACAAAGCCATAATAAATGCCTCACGAAACCGCTCAACAAAAGACCGAAAAGAGCCAAGCTGTTGTTTAACTTTTAGTTTCTGTTTTTCATAAAAAGATTGACTATCCGTTTTTATTTTTGCCCCTGCTGCTCTTTTCTTTGCAACCTTTGTCATACTGTCAGCAATAATTTCTCCATCACTGATTTCGATAATACGCTCTGCTCTTTTGGCCACCTGCATATCGTGGGTTACAATGATAATAGTACGACCTTCTTGATGAAGCTCATCCAAAATACGCAACACTTCCTGTCCACTCTGCTTATCCAGTGCACCAGTTGGCTCATCGGCAAGAATAACCTCCGCATTATTCATCAACGCTCGAGCAATAGACACCCGTTGTTGCTGACCACCTGAGAGTTGATTTGGACGATGATTCACCCGATCACCCATGCCCAAGCGCGTTAAAAGATCTTGTGCACGCTTTTTCCTTGCTTCCACAGCACATCCTGCATAAATAGCCGGAATTTCAACATTCCCAAGAGCTGTCAATTCATTCAACAAATGATAGCGCTGGAAAATAAAACCAAAATGATTGCGCCGCAAAGCCGACAATTCATCAGCTGAAAGAGAGGCTGTTTCTTTCCCTGCAATCCAATAACGACCAGAAGTTGCCCGATCAAGACAGCCTAAGATATTCATCAATGTAGATTTTCCTGAACCAGAAGCTCCCACAATCGCTACCATTTCACCACGCTTAATGGTAAGATTGATATCCTTCAAAACAGTAACAAATGTTTCGCCCGCTGGAAATTTACGTACAATATTTTCCAACACAAGGACAGCATCTGCTTGGTTTGTGTTCATGATTTAAATCTCGTCTTCACTATGCACGTCAGAAGGTTCTGGCATCACCCCATCAGGCGAGCCGGTGATAACAACATCACCCTCATTAAGTCCTGAAACAATCTCTGCCATCACCTTGTTATTCAACCCAACGCTCACCTGTTTAGTAACCACCTTGTTCCCCCCCTCCAAAACAGAAACCCATGCCTTATGCTCTTTTGTCTCATCGCGTAAAGCATCGCTTGGAACCAACAAAACATTTTGGGCACGCCCTAAGATAATATGAACTTGAGCAGTCATATAGGTTCGCAAAAAATTGTCCGCATTATCAACATGTAAAATTCCGTTATAATAAATAGCTGATGAGATTAAAGCACTAGACCCCCCTACCATACCAGGGTTAATACTCACATCAGAACGAATTGCTTCAGGAGCCGGCTCTATCTTTTCTAAAACGCCCTCATAACGACGCTGCGCATTCCCTAAAACTGTAAAATAAAGTGGTTGTCCAGCCTGAACTTTAAGAACATCAGCTTCTGAGATTTGCGCCTTGATCGTCATCTTTGACAAATCGCCCAAAATAACAATTGTTGGCGCCGACTGAACCGCATTCACATTCTGCCCTTCTTCCACAACTGTTGCCAAAACCGTTCCCGCTGAAGGGGCAGTTATGCGTGTATAACCTAAATTGACCTCTGCACTATCCACATCAATTTGTGCTTGCACAATCTGCTGTTGAAGTTGAGCAATTTGCGCCTCACGTATTTTTACTTGTGTCGCAGCATCATCCAGATTAGCCCGTGAAACCGCACGTGACTCGATCATTTTTTTCTGACGTGCTAAATTTTTCTGCGCAAGAGAAAGATGGGCTTCTTGTTCTACCAAACTCGCATAATAGTGAGATAATGCTGCTTTTTTTCTTTTTAAATCATTTTCTTGATCTGTAGGATCAATTTCTGCCAAGAGATCGCCTTCTTTCACAACACTCCCAGGAGAAACGCGCATTGACACCACACGCCCTGTTGCACGCGCACCAACAGCCACCAACCGATAAGGACGTACAAGACCAGAAGCTAAAACACTTTCCTCAATATCCCCACGCTTCACCACCGCGGTTATATAAGTTGGGCTAGATGTTCCAAAAACAACAGAACGCAACCATAAAAACAAGAGAAGAAGGAATATAGCAGCTAAAAAGAAAGAAAGTTTTTTGTGTTTTGTAATGAAATTTTTGAGTAGACTTTTTTTCATTTTCCTACCTTTGCACGCGAACGAGGTGCACCATCAACGACTTCCGGACGTGATACATCAACAACGCCATCCCAGCCCCCCCCCAATGCTTTCATCAACGTGATATATTGCGTAACCAAAGAAACACGGCTATCTTTAAGTGCCATTTGTGCAGAATAATAAGAGCGATCAGCGTTTAACAATTCAAGAAAACTGGTATTTCCATTCTCAAAAAGACTCCGTGAAAGTTTTAAGGAATGAAGAGAAGCTTTATTCGCAATGATTAGCTTTTCTAAGCGTTGATGTTCTTTAGTTAATCTTACCAACGCATTTTCTACATCTTCTAAAGCTCCCAAAACAGCAGCCCGATAAGTAATAAAAGCTTGATCACGCTGTGCACGCGCAACAGCAATAGAAGCCTCAACCTGACCTCCATTAAAAAAAGGAAAACGCAGACCAGGTCCAAAAGACCAGCCAATCGTTGAATTTTTCCATAACTGATCTATCGCCGTTGCTGCTGTCGAAATATTACCTGTTAAAGTAAGTGATGGATAGCGATCTGCTTCACGTTGACCAATCCGCGCTGTCGCTTGCGCATATTGACGTTCTGCCCGTCGTAAATCCGGACGTGTTAGCAAAATATCGGCTGGAATTCCTGCTGGTATCGGCCAGCGCGGTTGTGGAATCTTTGCATGCTTAGTATTTTTTTGTAAAAGAGCCTTCAATGCCGTAGGCACACGACCAGTTAAGACAGAAAGGCGATGAACGCTCATTGCTAAATTCGCTTCCATCTGTGATATATCTGCTTCTGTATTTGCCATTTGTGCTTGCGCATTTGAAACATCGAGCTCAGAAACATCCCCAGCTGTTAATCTAGCACGCATCAATTCATAGGTTTTACGTTGTGATACAGCAATTTGACGCACAATCAACAATTTCTGTTGCCAACCACGCATTTGTACATAATTTGTTGCCACATCTCCTAACAATGTCACCATGGTAGCACGCATATCTTCCACAGCCGCATCAAGACCATAACGCGCTGCTTCAACCGCTCGTTTATGCCCACCAAAAAAATCAAGCTCCCAGCTTGCATCAAAACCACTACGGTATTGATTTAACAATGCATCAGACTGTGCAGAATGACTACGGGTTCCTGAAATTGAATTGGACACATTTGGCAAAAGAGTTCCCACAACCTGTCCTAAACTCGCACGCGCCTCACGTACCCGAGCTTTGGCAACAGCAACATTATTATTTCCAGAAATCGCATAATCCATTAATGCATCTAGAACAGGGTCATTCAAACGCCGCCACCATCCGGCAAGCGCAACTGGCTGTCCTGCAGTCTGTGCAGATTTTTCTCCCCAAACTGCTGGAACACGAAAAGATGTTTTCTGGTAATTAGGACCAACCATACATCCTGACAAAAGCAACCACAACAAGACACTAGAAAGTAATCCACGAGAAGCGCCCCTTTTGAGATTTCTGATATACATCTAGTCTCCCGCATTCTTTCAGAATCATTATTTAATATTAATACTTTATTTACCTCTTATTTCAAACTTGACGTGAAAAATCAAATACAGTTTGCACAGGAATATGATCTGAAGGGCGTTCCCATCCGCGCGCATCACGAAAAATCGAAAGATCTACAACAAAAGGTGCTAAATCAGGAGAAGACCAAACATGATCAAGCCGCCGCCCATAATCGGTAAATGCCCAATCGCGTGCACGATAACTCCACCATGTATAAAGCTTGGTAGGAGCAGGAATATGAAACCGCATTAGATCAACCCATCCACCTTGACAACACAAGTCCTGTAAACGCTCGGTTTCAATGGGAGTATGGCTTACAACCTTCAACAATTGCTGATGAGACCAAACATCCTCTGCCAAAGGAGCAATATTTAAATCGCCCACCAAAAGAGAAGAAAGACCATCTCCTTGATCCGCACGTATGGAAGACATTTCTTCTAAAAAATCAAGCTTATGACGAAATTTTTCATTCACATCAGCATCTGGAATATCTCCCCCAGCAGGAACATAAAAATTATGAATCCGCAAGTTTCTCCCATGGGCTTCCACAATAACTGAGATATAGCGACAATCTTGGTTTTGGCAAAAGAAACGCTTTTCTACCTTTTTAAAAGGCAAACGAGAAACAATAGCCACCCCGTTATAAGATTTTTGTCCACTCAATGCGATATGCTTATAACCCGCTGCTTCAAAAGCCCCCACTGGAAATAAAGCATCTGGACATTTTGTTTCCTGTAGACACAAAACATCTGCGGAAAAGAGTTCCAAATACTGAAAAACCTGTGCAAGACGCAAACGAATAGAATTAATATTCCAAGTTGCAATACGAAATAACATCCATTTCAATCCCAATGAAACAACACCGCACTATTTCTTCGAAGGAAGTGCAAACATTCCATTAGCGAAACGGACGTCTGTCCGCACATTCATAATCTGCACAGTAGTTTCCAAATTTTGTTGGTCAACAATTGTCCACTGCCGCAAAGCAGAGCCTTTAGAATCAAAAACCATCCTTATTTGCCCTGCCCCAATCGTTTTATCACGCAGAACAATCGTCACAGCCCCTGGATCTTCGCGAAATGCCAATAACCGCCCAGAAGATACATCAATTTTATCAGCCAACAGAAACTTCATTGGCGTTTGCGAAAGTTGTGAAAAGTTCCAAGTATTCAAAGCCCGATTGTTAATACCTACAAATTGACCATCTGCAATAATCTGTAAAGGCATTTTCTTATAAATAAAACGAATTTTCCCTGGGCGCTCTAAATAAAATGTCCCCTGAGACATTTTCCCCTTTGGACTAAACTGAATAAAATCACCCGTCATTGTTTTGATTGCCGCAAAGTGATTTACAACATTTTGCGCCTTTATCACTTTATTAGACGCTTGCGAAAAAACAGGAAAAGTTAAACACCAAAAGATAATAATTCCCACCAACCCAAAGACTCTTCTTTGCGACAAAAAAGACGTTTTCATAAAAAAATGCTCCCAAGCAATACTTAATTGACTTTATAATTTATAACTTAAGTAATCAACGATGAATAAATACCCTTCTTTATAAGATAACGATATTGTTTGAAAAAACTATCAAAAGATTTTTAAAAGCATTCTTCTTCGACCATCCCCAAAACTTTCCGCTTACCCACATCATTTGCTGGACTAATAATGCCTTCTCCTTCCATCCTTTCAATCAATGTTGCGGCACGATTATAACCAATACCTAAACGGCGTTGAATATAAGAGGTCGAAGCCTTACTGATCACGAAGCACAATAGCAATAGGTTGACAATAGGAATCATCTGCTAAAGAAAAAGCTAAAGAAACATCCTTCTTTATTTCTTGCGATCTCTTGCGATATCGTTTCCAAATAATCAGTCTGCGTTTAAGTTTCCGAAAGCATCCAAATTTCCTGCTTTTCTGTTGATTTTCTAAACGCATAATATATTCTTTCCCACCCCTAATCTGTGAAGCAACATAGATTATAATTAATACATAACGGATTAAGTACTAAACATATATTGCTCGCGAACCTGAAAACTCTTTATTAAGTGGCAAAAATGCTTTTTTGACTTCCTTCCAATCCAAAAGAATAAAAATTTTCACCCGAACCAGCCTGTAAACAATTTGGAGTTTAGCAGATTTCACTTGGCTTCCCATCCCATATGATTCATTTATATAAGGCTCGACAGATAAGCCTTGCCCTAAATATTTAGAGCGCACTTAAAAAAACACTTAAATATCAAGCCTTACATGCTTTTATATCCCTACATTCGCAATGACATTATTTTATACCAAGATATTGATTTATAATAAATTATCTTTTTAACTTAAATCATAACGCCAAAGACAGGAAGATTCTCTCATCACATACTCTCTCATATTGAATCAATTCAAATTATTTGCTTGCACGTTACAAGCAAGGTTGGTGTGTGGATAAAAGTTATATAAGATAAAGAATCCTTTATAAAGAGTCCCAAGTTCCAAGGAGCTATCGCAAGTCGAGAGCTGGTTTATGAAAATGCAGACTTTCTACGATACCGTAGGATAAACACTTGTTTTATAAGATATTATAAAAAACAACTATAAAGATTTTTTAAAAGCGTTCTTCTTCGGCAGGCACTAAAATTTCTCGTTTCCCTGCGTGATTTGCTGGACTAATGATACCTTCTTCTTCCATCCTCTCAATCAATGTCGCAGCACGGTTATAACCAATGCCTAAACGGCGTTGAATATAAGAGGTTGAAGCCTTACGATCACGAAGCACAATAGCAACAGCTTGACTATAGGGATCATCTTCTGAGGGAGAAGCCAAAGAAACATCAGCACCATCCTCTTCAACTTCTTGCGTAATTGTTTCCAAATAATCAGGTCGTGCTTGCGCTTTGAGATGCGCAACAACCTGCTCCACTTCATCATCCGCAACAAAAGGACCATGCACACGTTGAACACGTCCTCCTCCCATCATAAAGAGCATATCTCCTTGTCCCAATAATTGCTCAGCCCCCTGTTCGCCCAAAATTGTTCGGCTATCGATTTTTGAACTCACAGAAAAAGAAATACGTGTAGGAAAATTGGCTTTGATCGTCCCAGTAATAACATCGACGGAAGGACGCTGGGTCGCCATAATCACGTGGATACCGGCAGCACGTGCCATTTGTGCCAAACGTTGAACCGCGCCTTCAATATCTTTACCAGCAACCATCATCAAATCAGCCATTTCATCAATAATGACAACAATATAGGGCATAGGACTAAAATCAAGTGTTTCCGTTTCATAAAGAGGCTCACCAGTTTCATGATCAAAGCCCACTTGAATTGTACGCACCATTGTCTCTCCTTGACCTTCTGACTCCTTGAGACGTGCATTAAACCCATCAATATTACGAACGCCCAGTTTTGACATTTTACTATAGCGCTCTTCCATTTCACGAACAGCCCACTTTAAAGCAATCACGGCTTTTTTAGGATCTGTCACCACGGGCGTTAATAAATGAGGAATGCCATCATAAACCGAAAGCTCAAGCATTTTCGGGTCCACCATAATGAGACGACATTGTTCAGGTGTCATCCGATAAAGAAGCGATAAAATCATTGTATTGATAGCAACAGACTTTCCCGACCCTGTTGTACCAGCAACCAAAAGATGGGGCATTTTTGCTAAATCTGCAATAACAGCTTCCCCCCCGATTGTCTTACCCAAAGCAAGCCCTAATTTTGCTTTGCTTTCAATAAATTCCTGCGCCTGCAACATTTCTCGTAAATAAACCATCTCACGCTTTGCATTGGGCAATTCTATTCCAATCACATTACGTCCTGGAACCACCGCAACACGCGCCGAAATCGCACGCATCGAGCGTGCAATATCATCTGCCAAACCAATGATACGGGAAGACTTAATGCCGGCAGCCGGTTCAAATTCATACAAAGTTACCACCGGTCCAGGACAAGCATCAATAATTTGCCCCTTGACTCCAAAATCTAACAAAACCCCTTCAAGTTCCTGAGAATTTGCTCTTAAAACAGCAGGAGAAAGTTTTGCATCCCTAACAGACGGTGGTGGAACCGAAAGATAATCTACAAGAGGAAGAACAAAACCACCATTTGAAGAAGCTGTTAAAGACTTTCGATTTTTAACAGGAGAAACATAGGCTTTATTTTGATTTTCCTCACACTTTACTTTTTCACCCAAAAAAGTTGGCTCAATCCGATCAAATGACTTTCCTTGCCCCTTACTCTGAAAACGCCTTTTGAAACAGAACAAACGAAAGAAACGCGCTTGTAAAAAATAAAAAAGATGTAAAAGAGCGCCAAAAGTTGTCGCAAAAAAACCATGATTTTCACGATCATCCTCTGCAGCATATTCCGTATCTTCTTCCAATTCAAAAACTGGATTAACGATTGCGTCTTTTGGAATGCTTTTTTCTTTTCTTTTCTTTGTTCGACGCCGCCATATCACATTGCCAGCAAAAGCAGCAGTGAAAAAACCTAAAAAAATAAAAACAACACTGAAAAACACCGTGTAAAGAGGAGAAAGAAAAAGAGGAAAGACTGAAGAAGCAACACTTAAAACTTTATCTCCTAAAACCCCTCCCAATCCCATTGGCAATGGCCAATAAGTAAAAGAAGCAACAGGTGACATAAGGGCAAAAGCAATTAAAAAACAAATCGTTGATAGCACCCATAAAAAAAAGCGCAAAGTCAAATTGTAGATATTCTTTTGCGCCAACAAGAGAAAAGACCAAAATAATGGCGGCAACAAAACAGCAAGACTTGCCAAGCCAAAAAACTGCATAATAAAATCTGAAAAAATTGCCCCCATCCACCCCATAAGATTTGTAACCTCATTTGTACTTGCATGGGTTAAAGATGGATCCTCAACATTCCACGTCGCCAAAGCAAACACACAAAAAATAATAAAGCCCAAAAGCCCAAGCCCAATAAATACCCCTATCTGACGTAAAAACATCTCAATAAGACGCGAACCTTGAGAATTTCGCACTTCTAATGAATCATAAGGAGAAGAACTTCGGTGCATCTATCAATTCCAAATACAAAATTTTCATATTTTAAAGAGTTATAACTCTCTCTTAAAAAAGGATGAAGCTTAAACTCTGTACCGATCTGTAAACAAATAGCCTGTAAACAATCCGACGTCTTATCTAGCGCGTTCTACCTTCTAACCACTTCATATCACTCATATATCACAACCCTAAGAGACTATCCTTCCTAAGGCGCACAAAAAGCTCTCCTAGGATATTTATCACACGATCAACCAAAAAACACCTCATGTGTAAAGTTTGACATGGGTCCTATAGGCGCCTGCCTAAACAGATAATGTTTTTTACGCTACATCATGATAACGGCAAAATATGAATACTGTTTTAACCATCACGAATGAACACAATTTTTTATCTATCATACTAACTAAATATCCCCCTTCAGGACAGGCATACTAAAGTAATTCATACAACTTAAAAAATATACGATCATCTTTGTTTATTTTTAGTTTTCTTTTTTATCAACCAAGTGTAAAAAGAATTGAAGAGGACATTCAAAAAAGCTTATCCGATAAATCTGTAAAATGAATCACATAAATGATGAAGCAGAAGAACTCTGAAAAACCAATCTGTCATCAGATTGGCGCCAAAAAGAAACCTCGTTTTTGTAAAGCAGAGAGAAAAGTAAACGTTAAGATATTTTAGGCAATTTAAAAAGATATTCTTTTTAAAAGAAAGCAAACTGTAAACAATGGAAGAAGTATTGTGTGTTCTAATCGCAATAAAGACGTACAACCCAATAAAAAAATTAAATCTCATAAAACAAAACAATGTGATCTTCTCATTGCAGGGGGAGCGGCTGTCGGTTTAACCTTAGCGATAGCACTCAAGCAAACAGCTCCTAATCTGAAAATAAAAATCGTTGATGCTGCTCCACAAGAAGATACTCCTGCTTCTAACATACGAACCATTGCCCTTGCTGCTGCTTCTATTCGTATGTTAAAACAATTACAATGTTGGGAACCTATAAAACCCTATGCGCAACCCATTCATTCAATGATCATCACAGATACAAGCACAAGTGACCCTGTCAAGCCCACTCTTTTAACCTTTGAAGGCGACATTAACCCTGGTGAGCCCTTTGCTGCTATGGTAGAGCAGAGAGAACTCATCAACACTTTAAAAAAACGTGTCAAAGATCTCAATATCCCTGTTATTGCAAACACGCGTGTCATTGATTTTCATCAAGAAGACCAACATAAAACCGTCACTTTAGATAATGAAGAGGTTTGGCAAACAAAATTGCTTATTGCAGCCGACGGAGCCCATTCGAAATTACGCCAAAAAGCAGGTCTTAAAAACTTTTCTCATCCCTATAAACAAACAGCAATCATCTGTACAGTTGAACATGAAAAACCCCATAATGGTCAAGCAATTCAACATTTTTTACCTGCCGGTCCTTTTGCTCTTCTCCCTCTCAAAGGCAACCGATCTGCCATTGTGTGGAATGAAGATCATAAAACTGCGCAATATTATCTCAAAGCTAATGCCCTTATTTTTGAAACAGAACTCGAAAGACGCATTGGCCATCGATTAGGCAAACTCTCTTGGAATGGCGAACGTCAAGCTTTTCCTTTGAGTCTTTCTTTAACACGTCAATGCGTTAAACCACGTTTTGCTCTCGTTGGCGATGCCGCCCATACCATCCACCCCATTGCAGGACAAGGACTCAATTTAGGATTACGCGATAGCGCTGCCCTCGCTGAAGTGATTATTGAAACAGCGCGACTAGGTCTTGACATTGGCTCCCTCACTGCTTTAGAGCGCTATCAAAGCTGGAGACGTTTTGAAGTTGTCCGTATGGCTTTAAGCAATGATTGGCTTAATAAACTCTTTTCTAATGATAGCCTTCTTTTACGGATGCTCCGCGATACCGGCCTTGGTATCGTTAATCAAGCGCCAAAAATAAAAAAATACTTCATTCAAGAAGCTTCTGGTCTCACTCCCAATGCTCCACGTCTTCTACACGGCTTCCCACTTTAAGCAAAAATTCATCCTATTTCACTTTTTTACAACCTTTGCCTCCCTCCTTCAAAGAACAAAAAATTCCTATCTCATCCAATCTGTTTACAAACCAGATTCCTGTCGAGTAATTTTCTCTTGACTTCCTCCTCCCATATTTCACTTAACATAAGACTCGACAAGCGAGATACATTCTAAGAATATTCACTACGCACTGAAAAATAATGTCTCAAAGAGGTTGCCTTATATCACCACACCTTAAAAGAAGCCATTTCACGTCATAACGAAATAAACAAGACTTTTTAGCACACAACATTTTATTTATAATAATAAATTCATTGTTATCATATTGAGTGAGAAATCTAACGATCATAAAATACCCTTAATTCAAATCTCTCTCATGGTGAAGCAATCAAAATCATTCACTTGCACATCACAAGCGGGAGTGTTGTATAAATAAAAACAGCAATAAAAAGCCTTACCCTCTCAAGTACTAAGGGCTTTAGTAACATTGGAGGCGAGTAAAGTGTATAATGGCGCCGGCTTATATTTTTTATTGAAATAAAAATGCTGGCGTACAAAAATGGATTTTATGTAATCATAGGGACTTTCACGTTATACTATTCACGAAAAGCACCATAAAATAAGCTTCGTTGCATTGAAAAATTTTTCTTTTAAAAAAAGCGCGTAAATTGGTAACACAACCGTATTCCGTTTGAGGTATTCTGTTCCTCAGACAAACCCTTTAACTTATTGTGGAATGCCACACGATTTTAGAAAAAATATTCTAATATATAATAAAGTGTTCCGTACTCTATACCATCACACACAATTGTAAACTTGAATATCATCCCCTATTTCACACCATAAAAGAAGATAAACCGCAATAGAAATGACTCAATCCTTTTATTTTCAAATATGCTCTTTATTCATTATTCATAAATGCTCATAAATGAATTTTAATCACAAGCGCTCAGAAATATGTCATAAATTCTATAAAACCCATAACAGCCATAGAAATTTTTCATTTCCCACACACTCTATCATCTCAACAAAACGAACGATAAATAAAGTAAATGCCTCATATATAATCTTATAGAAAAAAGACCAAACAAAATCTATAATATCAGGCTTATTCTACAGAACAATATTTCAAAAATATAAGTATGCTAATTTATTAACATATTAATTGATAAAATTATCATTTTACATGTTGAGTGAAAATCCCTATGCAATAAATTGTTCTCATTTCGAGCACTTTTGTAAAGAGTCAATAAAACTATAAAAAGAAGTAAAATATCCCCCTCTCTCAAATGCCAAAAGCAATTACAATATTTTAATCCGGCATCATCATTATGCTTGCCAGATTATAACAACAAAACCTTTTTCACTTAAATACATCTGTTCATGCCCCCTATCATTTTATTTGATCACTCAATACTTTAATACATTCGTTCAGTATGTTTATACAATCAAATTACCCAAAAGAGCATACTTCTTGCATTTACATTCCTTGGTATTCCCTTATCTTGTAAATATCGCACACGTATTATGTTACTTCAAGTTCATCAAGTGTATACCCATTATCCAACCACTCTTTAATCCACTTAGGTCTACGTCCACGCCCATTCCATAATTCCCATTGGTTATTAGGATTTCTATAATGGCGCTCTTTGCTCACAAGATCAGCGATATCAATTCCATGGGCATTAGCAATTTCAAGAATTTTTCGTCGCGCATTTTGCTTTTCCTTTGCTTGCCGTTTTTTTAATTCCACATCGATTTGTGTACGCATCTCTTGTAGTTCATCAAAATTCATATTTTTGAGATCATTCACCTTAATTACTCCCCTTGCAAAAAAGAATTTTTTCTTGCCATATTTTAAACACAATTATAGACAATTTCTGTCTATTTATTATCGAAATTAAAATTACGATGCATATATCACTTTGACGGAGATGTGCTTTGGACCACAAAGAACTGTTTATTGGTACATCAACTACCATCACTGCATCTTTTTTCAGCTCAATCGCTGGAACTACTAAATGCAGTACTCAAACGCCATCACACCTCTCTGACTCTCATGAATCAGTAGTCAAAAGTAAATATAAATCGTCACTCTATAAGTTATGGCAATACGCAACAAAGAACAAGCCCTCTCTGTATAATGATAGTGTAGTTCATTATGACAATAAAACCTCCCCTCATACACAACGGCTTTTTACTTCGTATAAATTTTTTTTGAAAAGATTTTTGCAACTAGAAAATTATATAAAACAAGCAGCTTCAATACAGTATCAAAGATTATTATTTTTTAAAAGCAGCGCCTTTTTTCGTGATTCCAATAATATTGGTTGGCGTAATATGCTCTATTTTATTACACACTTTTATCTTGTTGGTTGGATATTCGCATGTATTAGAAATATTTTTAGAAGAGAACAAAACAATAATCACAGGGAATATTCTAAGCTAAACAATCTTGTTCTGCAAATTTATAAAATCAAAAAACAACGAGAAAATGCACCACAAAGAATTAGCATTTGTATTAATAAAATTCTTCATAATAAGGTGTATTGCTAATGATTGTTCCAGATTTCACATTTTTTGCTGCTGCATACATATCCAATACGCCTCCCATAACATTTTCAGTTATCGCCGAACAAGAAGCGCGGGACAATGTCTATGTAACAGATGATAAAGATAACTTCTTCTATCAATCATCTCAGCTTAAGGAAACAATCCCAATAACTGAACAGTTTAGCCAGAATAAACATAATTTTAACATAATTTTAGGGCAAATTGATGTTATAAATGTGAAATTGTTTTCTCTTTTTGATGCATTTGATTTTTGCGGAAATTTTACAGCTGTGCAAAGCGCTTTGACTTACTGCTATGAACAAACAACATCAAAGTGCATCTTTGAAAAAGCGACTTTGCAATCTGTGCTAAATTTTTACAAAACAGAAAACTCAAACCACACCTCTATACAGAAAGTTACTTCATATATTGGAGTAAAAGCTGCCGTACAGGAAAATGAAGATTTGCAGGAGCCTGTAAAGCTTAAAAAAGAAGAACCAGAACAGACAACTAACGTAGATTCTCTTCCTCTCTCTTCAAAGGGAGAAGAAGATGCATTTACACATAAAGAAAGTGGTACCAGCGATGCTTTTTCGGTTGAAGATTCTTCTTCATCAAGAGGCTCGCTAGAGTGACAGCTGATATTTTCACGAAACTCTAGAATTTTGATAGGATATTATAATGAAAGGTAGATAAGAAAATGTTAAAGCTCTAATTAGTAAGATTGGACAAAATCTCTTCTAATTGAGGGCAAAGATAATGAAAATGATAGAACAAAACAGCGTTGATATAGCATTTAGTCAAAAAGCGGCACGTGAGATTACAGTCGTGATGCTTTCAGAAAGAGAATGGTATTTTACGTTTATTTCCGATGATCCAATCACCGGAAAGCCAAATAAATATACGTTACTTACACAAAGAGGAAAATTAAGAACTTGGGCTGATCCAAAATATCTCTTTAAGTTTCTTCATGAACGAGGGGTCATTTGTGGGAGTTTTAATCTTAATCAGGATAAAGAACATGAAACAATTAAATATTCTTCACACAACAGCTCGTAATAAAATTGCTGCACTTTCTGCAGCTCTAACTGTATTTTTTATGACCAATCCTGCATGTGTCCAAGCAGCAGGTTTAGATCCTGCAAAAAAGGCTTTAGAAGCACTCCAAACAGACTTGAAAGTGATTATCCCTATTGCTGCTGCCGTTATACTTTTGTGCTTAGCAATTGGTTATGCAGGACGCTATATCGGAAAAGATACTTTTGTACGATGGGCAATTGGTGTCGTTATCGCTGGTTCAGCAGCTGAACTTGTTGGTTTATTGTTTAAATCTAACTGATAAATCTATTAAAATAATGAAATTTTTCTTTAGTGAGCTAAAGAAACTTAGATTTCTGTATTTTTATTTAGTGTAATAAAGAACTATATAGAAAGAAAAAATTATTTATACCAACTGTAATCTAAATTGGAATAAACAATATGAAACAATCAAATACCCTTCAAACAATAATTAGAAATAAAACTACAAAAATCTCTGCAGCTTTAACTGTATTTTTTATGAGTAATCCTGTGTATGCTCAACAAATAAAATTAACAAATGCAAAAACTGCTTTAGAGACACTCCAAACAGACTTGAAAGCGATTATCCCTATCGCTGCTGCCGTTATACTGTTGTGCTTAGCAATTGGTTATGCGGGACGCTACATCGGAAAAGACACATTTGTACGATGGGCAATTGGCGTTGTCATCGCTGGCTCAGCAACCCAACTTTCTACAATGTTATTTACAAGTTAATCGTGAATAAGTATAATACAAAACGTTTTTTAATGTAAGAACTTATCTAATAATAAGAGTAAAATATGCAAAAACTAATTAATCTTAAATCAAAAAATAATAAGAAAATCGCCACACTTTCTGCAGTTATGACCGCATTTTTTATAACAAATCCTGCATATGCAGCGTTAAATAATGCTAAAACAGCTTTAGAAAGTCTCCAAACAGATCTTACTACCAATATTATCCCTCTTGCTGCTGCCGTTATACTTTTGTGCTTAGCAATTGGTTATGCAGGACGATACATCGGAAGAGATACTTTTGTACGATGGGCAATTGGCGTTGTCATCGCTGGCTCAGCAACCCAGCTTTCTGCAATGTTATTTACAGGTAATGCGTGAATTAGTATAATACGTAATGTTTTAATACTCGTCGATTATAGATTTGTGCCAGTAATAATGTCGCTCATACTACGAAAAAAGGAATATTATTTATAGCAACTTTAATTAAAAGGGGATAAAAGATATGAAACAATTAAATACGCTTCAAGCAAAGATGTGTGAGATTAGTGCTATTGTTATCACTTCAGTTATGTTACTAATAGCTCAATCTGCATATGCTCAGACGGAAACAAAAAGTTTAGATGTTTTCATAGGGATGCAATATGGATTAAGTATAATTATTCCTATCGCTGCTGCTATCATTCTTTTATTACTTCTGCTTATTTATATATTTCGCATCATCGCAAGAGCTACATTTATGCGATGGGCATTCAGTGTCATTATTGCTGGTGCAGCTTTCTATATTAGCCACATATTATTTCACCTCCAGTGACGAGAACATCCCATGAAACCGCAAGAAAAAAAATTTTTTCCCTTATTCAAGGGGGCAACACGTGTTCCAACTATATGGGGGGTACCCATGATGCCGTTTATTGTTATGCTTATGATGGTCGCTGTTATTGCTATGACAATAAATATCTTTTTGTGGATTATGGCGCCACCATTATGGTTTATTATGGCGCAAATTACCAAAAACGATGATAAAGCGTTTCGTATCTGGTGGTTATGGATCGATACCAAATTTCGTAATCGCAATAAAGGTTTTTGGGGCGCATCGAGTTATAGTCCCTCTAATTATAATAAAAGGAGATAAGCATGACAGCTGTTGAAAGCAGAAAGCGTCTTATATCAGAAACACCTGTAAGCCTGTTCCTTCCTTATTCACATCACATTACAGATACGATTATCTCTACTAAAAATGCGGAATATTTATCGATTTGGAAGATTGACGGACGTTCGCATCAAAGTGCTTCAGAAGATGATATTTTTCAATGGATAAAAGAGCTTAACAATACTCTACGGGGTATTGCATCGGCCAATTTATCATTTTGGACGCATATTGTACGCCGCCGTGTTTATGAATATCCTGATTCAACATTTGATCAAATGTTTTGCTATCAACTTGATGAAAAATATCGGCAAAGCTTTACTGGTTATAATTTGATGGTCAATGATTTATATCTGACTGTCATTTTTCAACCGATAGCGGATAAAATTATGTCGTTCTTTTCTCAACATGAACGTGAAACGCTTGATCAAAAAAAGCTGCGACAAGACTCATGTATCAAAGAACTCAATGACATCAATCGTACTTTAGGCCAATCTTTAAGCCGTTACGGTGCAGAACTTCTTGGTGCTTATGAAAAAAATGGGCATGCTTATTCTTCTGCACTTGAGTTCCTTGGAATGCTTGTCAATGGTGAATATCGCCCCATGCCAATTTGCCAGGACCGTTTTTCTGACTATATGTCTATCAATCGGCCTTTTTTCTCAAAATGGGGTGCTCTTGGTGAATTGCGAACAACCAGTGGGATGCGTCGATTTGGAATGCTGGAAATTAAAGAATATGATGCAACAACCAAACCAGGACAATTAAATGTTTTGTTGGAAAGTGACTTCGAGTTCGTATTGACACAGAGCTTTTCGGTGCTCTCCCGACATGCTGCTAAAGACTATTTACAACGGCATCAGCGTAACCTTATTGATGCACGAGATGTGGCAACGAGCCAAATTGAACAAATTGATGAAGCATTAAATCAGCTTATCAGCGGACATTTTGTCATGGGAGAACATCACTGCACATTGACTATCTATGGTGATACAATTCAACAAGTTCGCGACCATATGGCCAAAGCAAGTGCAGCATTACTAGACGTTGCGCTACTCCCCAAACCTGTAGACTTAGCGATAGAGGCTGGCTATTGGGCACAACTTCCTGGCAATTGGAAATGGAGACCACGTCCTGCTCCGATTACATCATTGAACTTTTTATCATTTTCATCTTTTCATAATTTTATGTCAGGAAAACCCACTGGCAACCCATGGGGTCCAGCCGTCACAATTCTCAAAACAACCAGTAAAACACCGCTTTATTTCAACTTTCATGCCTCCAAACTTGAAGAGGACTCAACAGATAAACGTTTGCTCGGTAATACCGCACTTATCGGACAATCTGGTTCCGGTAAAACCGTGTTACTCGGCTTTTTGGTAGCACAAGCACAAAAATTTAAGCCGACAACTGTTGTTTTTGATAAAGATCGTGGTATGGAAATTGCCATTCGAGCGATGGGTGGAAAATATTTAACATTCAAGCCAGGCAGGAAAAGTGGTTTCAATCCTTTCCAACTCCCACCCACACAAGAAAATCTGATTTTTCTGAAACAATTTGTTAAAAAACTGGCAGAAGCTGGTGGTGAGGTCACGCATCACGACGAGGAGGAAATTAACAAAGCGGTTATGTCTGTTATGAGCAGTAACATTGACCAATCACTCCGTCGTTTGTCCTTTCTGGTACAATTTTTACCAAATCCACGTTTAAGTGATTATAATGCTCACCCATCTGTTCATGCTCGCTTACTAAAATGGTGTGAAGGTGGTGATTATGGATGGTTATTTGATAATCCTCATGATGTTCTTGATCTCTCAACACATCAAATTTACGGCTTTGATATCACGGAATTTTTAGATAATTTTGAAACTCGCACCCCAGTGATGATGTATTTGCTTTACCGCACAGAGGGCATGATTAGCGGACAGCGATTTATGTATATCTTTGATGAGTTTTGGAAGCCTTTGCAAGATCCGTACTTTGAAGATTTGGCGAAAAATAAGCAAAAGACTATCCGTAAACAAAATGGTATTTTTGTTTACGCAACACAAGAGCCTAGCGATGCCTTAGAAAGTAATATTGCCAAAACACTCATTCAACAATGTGCGACTTACATTTTTCTAGCCAATCCCAAAGCAAACTATGAAGATTATACAAAAGGTTTTAAACTAACAGATACCGAATTTGAACTCGTTAAAGGACTTGGTGAGTTTAGTCGCCAATTCCTCATTAAGCAAGGTGATCAATCTGCGCTTGCAGAACTGAATCTTGGTAAATTCCATCTGACAAGCGGTGGAAAAACCATCGAACACGACTTTAGTGACGAGCTCTTGGTGTTATCAGGTACACCTGATAACGCAGAATTAGCCGAAAGCATTATCGCGGAAGTTGGTGATGATCCGGCAATATGGTTACCAATTTTCTTACAGCACGCAAAAAATGACAGGAGGGAAACATGAAAAAAAAGGTCATTCCAATAGTAGTTGTAATAACTTTAGGGATTTCAAACCCAGCAATGGCCTGGGTTTTTGGCGCTGGAGCGGCGGATTTGTCATCATCCGTTCCAACGACATTGCCCAATTTTTTTGGAAAGTCACGTAAAGCAACGCCTAAAAAACCTCCACAACAAAAGGAAGCGCCACCTGACCCACTTCTCGAAACACTAAAAAAACAACTTGAGGAAGTAAAAAAGATACACGAGTCTATAACGGGAAACCAAAAGTTCGACACTAAAAAACTTAAAAATGCACAAACAGATCACAGCAGTTTTTTTCTCAAAAATCCGGAGACGCTCTACAATAGAAATAAATCTTCTGCTCTAGCTACATCACTTGAAAATATTTTAAAAGAAGAAGAAATTCCTATCTCTGTCCATGAATCTAACAGTTTTATCAACAAGCGTAGCCAATATGCAGCCATCACTGATAAAGCCATAAGTCTAAAGACTTTTGAAGAAGCAGACAATCGTTTTCAGCAAATTGAAGAACTATTAAACGAAATCAAGACAACAAAAGATCTAAAAAGTATTGCTGAGTTACAAGCACATATAATTGGAATGCTCGCTATGCTACAAAATGAAACAGCAAAACTACAAATGGTCACACATTTACGCAATGCTGAATATACACTTATCAGACAGCAGAAGGATAAACATAACATAAAAATTTTGAATAGTAAAAACACGAAAATGCCTACCATAAGATTTATTAAATAAGGCTTTTTATAACAATATTTCGTGTATTATTTTTCCTGTATGCTCGTAAAAAGCAAAGGTTAGTGCGTAATATTCAGTTCTCTCTCATAGACTGAAAAGATCTACGAACTTTAATTTTATCCTAAAAAACTCAACGAAAAATGCTTAAAAATCATATAAAAAGTTGAAAATTCGTTAAAGAGGAATTCCATGAACTTTACAGTGTTCACGCAACTTTTCAATAAAATTGATC